>JAHDCN010000351.1 GCA_020629815.1 Verrucomicrobiota bacterium | reverse complement strand
TTTGGTGGCGTCAGTGGTCTGATAGGAAAAGCAGGGAATGCGATGCTGCCCGGCTACACTATTCCCAAGTTGCTGTGGCTGAAACAGAATGAGCCGGATCATTTTGCAAAAGTGGCCAGCGTTCTTCTGCCTCACGACTACATCAATTTCCACTTAACCGGAGTGAAGCGCATGGAATATGGCGATGCCTCCGGGATGGGTATTCTGAATGTCGAAAAGCGTGAATGGCAAAGTGATCTGATTGATTTCGTTGATCCTTCCGTTCACGACATGCTGCCGGAACTGGGTTCTTCCAACGAAGTGCATGGCACTCTGCGTAGTGATTTGGCGGAAAAATGGGGCGTTTCCTCTGACGTGATTATCAGTGCCGGTGGGGGAGACAACATGATGGGGGCGATTGGCACTGGGAACATTAAATCCGGTGTGATCACAGCCAGCTTCGGGACTTCCGGGACTTTGTATGGTTGCTCCGATAAACCTGTTATCGATCCAAACGGGGAAATTGCTGCCTTTTGCGACAGCACGGATCACTGGCTTCCTCTGGTTTGCACGATGAACGTGACCGTGGTCACCGAGCAGGTGCGCAGCTGGTTTGGCTGGGATCTGGAGGAGCTGGAGAAACAAATCGCCAGTGTGGAGCCCGGTGCCGGCGGCGTAAATTTCCTGCCGTATCTGAATGGCGAGCGCACTCCGAATCTGCCCAATGGTTCAGCGGTTATCCATGGATTGAACGGAACCAATGCCTCGCCGGCTGAGTTGGCGCGGGCGGCGATGGAAGGGGCGACACTGGGACTGGCCTATGGATTGCGGCGTTTCTCTGATTTGGGACTGGAGCCCTCCGAGATCCGACTCACTGGAGGCGGAACAAAGAGCGCAATTTGGCGTCAGATTTCAGCCGACATTTTCGGCGTGCCGGTGGTGGGGCTTTCCACTTCGGAAGGGGCTTGTCTGGGCGGCGCTCTGCAAGCAGCTCATGCTGATGGCAAAGGCAGCTATGAAGATTTGTGTGGGCGTCACGTGGCTTTGGATGAATCGACCAGATGTGAGCCGAATCCGGATAACGTCCCGATGTATCGCGAAAAGCTGAATCGGCAGATTAAGCTCACCGAAGTCTTGCGCGATGCTGACTTATTGTAGCTGATGCCGGAACGCCCTGACAAAAAAGAGATCCGGCAAGATCTCTCTTTGAAATCCCGTATTCTGGGAGGCACTGCTGCGAATTTGATTCGTCTGCTTTCCTGTGGCTATCGTTGGAAAGTGGAAGATCCCGACGGGATTCTCGAAAATTTGCCGGATCACCCGATGATCTGGACGTTTTGGCACAATCGGATTTTCGTTCTGCCCGGTGCCTACCGTCGCTATTTGAAGTCGCGCAATGGAGCTGTGCTGACCAGTGCGAGTAAAGACGGTGAAGTATTGGCCGCAGCTCTCGCTGCCTTCGGTGTAGCCGCAGTTCGGGGTTCCTCATCGAGAAGGGGAGCTTCGGCTTTGCTGGGGCTGACCGATTGGATCAAAAACGGTTATGACGTCGCGATCACTCCGGACGGTCCACGGGGGCCAAGATATAAATTAGCGCCTGGCGTGATCAAACTGGCGCAGGTTACCGGTGCCGCGATTCTGCCGGTGAGGGTAAATTATGGGTCTACCTGGACCTTCAACAGCTGGGATAAATTTCGGTTTCCCAAACCTTTCTCCAAAATAACCTTAATTCTAGAACCTCTTGAATTTATAGATTCTGAGCTTGAAGGTGAAGCATTTGAGAGCGAACGTGTACGGATCGAGTCCATCTTGAATCCGCACAATGAAATTGATTAAGGGAAAGCCCATCGCTGAGGCTGTCTATGCCGAGTGTACCCGTGAATTGGAAGAACTGAAGGCCGCCGGTCATTTGCCGGGCCTCGCAGTGGTTTTGGTCGGTGACGATCCCGCTTCACAAGCCTATGTCGGTTCCAAGGAGCGCAAGTGCAAGGAATTGGGCTTTCATTCGGTGAAGATTGAGAAGTCTGCCTCTATTTCGCAGGATGAATTGCTTCAGGTAATCGACGATTTGAATGCCGATGATTCGATTCACGGAATTTTGGTTCAGTTACCACTGCCGGGAGATCTGGATGAGCAATCAGTGATTCATCGCATTGACCCAAAGAAGGATGTCGATGGACTTCACCCGGCCAATATCGCCAAGCTGGCGATGGATGAGAAAGACGGCTTTGCTCCCTGCACGCCTTCAGGATGCCAGCGAATGCTGATCGAAGAGGGGATCGAGACTTCCGGAAAGAATGTGGTGATTATCGGACGTAGTTTGCTGGTTGGGAAAACGCTGGCTCTTTTGATGATGGGCAAAGGGCCCGGAGGGAATGCGACAGTAACCGTTGCGCATTCCCGCACCAAAGATTTAGCAAAAGTCTGCAGGGAAGCGGACATTCTCGTTGCTGCGATTGGAATGCCTCATTTCGTCGGGCCCGATCATGTGAAAGACGGCGCTGTAGTGATCGATGTGGGCATCAACCGAATTGAAGATGCCGAGGCAGCGAAAGGGTATCGATTGGTTGGTGATGTCGATTTTGATGCGGTTGCCGAAAGGTGTTCCGCAATCACTCCGGTGCCGGGAGGCGTCGGCGTGATGACCATTGCCATGTTAATGGCCAATACGGTTCGTGCCTGCAAACTGCGCCACGGACTTTTGTAAAACTGAAAAGATGATACTTAGCTCGGAAGAGGAAATTGATAAGCGCCTCCGGATGGAAGTTCCGGAGGAGTATGGATTTTCGTTGCCTGAGCAGGAGGAGATCGTAATTTCCGTAGCGGTGGACACCCTGCGGAATCAGAATTTTGGCGAAGCCTATCTGGTCGCCACCAACCGGTTTCTGTACTATATCGAGAAAGGAGAAGAGGCCGATGTTGTTCCGCTCGGTTCTTTGCGCCGGGTAAAAAATCACGAGTTGTTCGGTGGTGGGCAGGTGATCCTGATCGATGAAGAATCAGATACCAAACGAGTATTTGCGAACTACAGCAGCGACCTGGTGCCTGAGTTAACCGCGGCTTGTCACCTGATGGACGACCTTGTCCGGGGGCGCGATTTGGTCTTTCCGGAGATGGAGGGCCCTGCCTTTTCCGAGGCGGGGATTCCGCTGCCGGAAAGGGGAGAAGCAAGTCCACTGGACCTCCCGCGTGGTGAAATCGTCCGCAGAATGTGGGGGCTAATGAAACCCTACAAAGCCAGGATCTTCCTGCTGGTATTCCTCATTTCACTTTCCGTGATCGGGCAATTGGTGGTGCCGTGGCAGATTGGAAAATTGACCGGAGTTTTGACCGAGCAACTCGGTTCGGGAGACGAGGCCGGGAAGTCCGAAGTCGTTAAAGGGATCAATCAGTTGGTATTTCTGATTGCTGGTTCGTTTCTGCTCATTTTCCT
>JAHDCN010000350.1 GCA_020629815.1 Verrucomicrobiota bacterium | reverse complement strand
ATCCCCGGAAGGCAATCTGAGACTCGGAGTTCGCCTTCCCTCTCCCGAGTGGGATCCCGAACACGCTTTCGGAACGGGCTATGGTTCGCCCAGAGTATTCAAAACAAGAAAGCTGGGAGTCTGGAAATTTATTGCCACCACTTACGACTCCCAATCCGGAGAAGTGGTTCACTTTTCCAATGGAGAGGAAATATCCCGGCACGAACTTCTGGGCAGGCAACCGCTGAAGATTGGCAAGGCAGAGCTCGGCAACTGGGGCGTGCCTTTTCGGCCGGACGAATTCCGATATGTCGTTCGCAATCTAGTAGGCCGCATGGACACCCTGACGCTGTGGAAGACCGCCCTCAGTCCGGCTGAAATCGAGGCGATCTATCGGCAAACCAGCCCGTAAAGAGAATGCGAGACCAGACGCTCTCCGTTCTTTACACTTTTTTTACAATCCCCTTACAATGGCCTGACACAAAATCCTGCAGGCTCTGTAGACTGCCACAGCTTTCGAGATTTTGAGGAACCTCAACTCCATTGCTGTTATGGCAAACTTATCCCTTGTTACTACTCTTTGTGCCCTTCTCTGGCTGGGCGCTGCTCCACTATCGGCTCAGGATCAACCGGACGAGATTCCCGTCGATCCGGTTCCGGAGAATCTGGAAGAAATCAATGCTGCCGGCGAGCGACGCCGCGCTGCTGCTAAAAAGGCCCGCGAAGCTGCTAAGCCGAAACCTCCGGAACCCGAAGTCGTTGAAAAAGAGAAGTCGGTTTACATTCCCTACGAAGACCTGGAAGCGGTGTTTGAAAATGAGGGCCGCGGCGTCTTTCTGCCCTACAAAGAATTCCTAGCTCTTTGGAATCAGCTTTCACTGGAACGAAAGAATGCCGAAGAAAAACCACCGAGTGATGGAGTGGTCGCATCCGCTGATTACGTAGCAACCGTCGAGGGCAAAGACAACCAGGTGCTCGCGATTGATGCGACCTTGCAGGTGGAAAGCTTCAAGCAGGATGGCTGGGCCGTCGTCCCTTTGCTGAAAGCCGGACTTAACATTGCACAGGCCGATACGGGCGAAGCCACCATTCATTTTGGAGCCAACGGCTACGAACTGATCCTGCCGAAAAAGGGCAAATACGAGATCAAGCTCAAGCTATACGCCAAAATCAACAAGGCAGGTGGCAGCAATTCCGCTCAGATCATGTTGCCTCGTGCCGGGGTGTCCAAGTTCGAAGCTCTGATGCCCGGCGAAGGTTGGGATTTTTCTTTCAATCCTGCCGCCGCATACTCTACTGAACCTGCCGGAGAAGGACAGACGAAGCTCGCATTCTTCCTGCGGGAAATCGAAAAATTTGACCTGACCTGGAAGAAGCAGGGCGAAGAGACAACCCTCACGCCCCTGTTGTTTGTCGAGAGCGACCTGACCTCGAACATCGTTCCGGGTGCGGTGCAAAGTGAGCTCAGTTTGAACTACCGCATTCTGCGCTCCGGTGTGGATCGCTTTGAAGTTCTGGTGCCGAAGCAACAGGAAATCCTCAGTGTCGCCGGAGAGAACATTAAGGAATGGGACGTCACCAATCAAGGCGCTCAGCAACGCCTGCTCGTGTCCCTGCATGCCCCCGCCAAGCAGAACTACAATCTGAAACTGTCCCTCGAAGAGGCGGTCGAATCCCTGCCCGCCGATTACTCGCTGCCTCAGATCGCGGCAGATCAGGTGGTGCGTCAGCGCGGCACCGTTTCCGTTTTGACCAGCCGGGAGCTGGAAGTGGAAACGATCTCCTCGGAAGGACTCTCGCAGCAGTCTATCGCCGCCGCCAATCCAAAGGATCCCAATGCGCTGCGTCCTCATGGAAAATTTCGCTATCTCACCCTGCCGTTTCAGCTCAACCTCTCGGTGAAAAAGGCGGAGCCTTACATCGAGGTCAACAGCTGGACCCGCTTCCACGTCGAGCCGGACACGGCTAATTTCCTCACGCGCTTCGACTACGACATCAAGCGCGCCGGTGTATTTGAAACCCGGATCAAGATTCCCGATGGCTTCGAAGGCATTGAGGCCACCGGCGATATCGTCGATACCTTTTCCGAGGAAACCATCGACGACGGACGTTTCCTGACGGTGATTTTCAAAAACCGCACCGAGGGCAAAGTCACCTTCAATGTCAGCGGGCGACGCATTCGCGAAAATCCCGCCGACACGGAAACCGTTCCGGTTTTCGAACCACAGGATGTAAAACGCCACGACGGGATGGTCGGCCTGCAAATCCACACCAGTCTCGATCCGCAAACCGAGGGCGAAGGCGACCTCCGCCAGCAGGATGTGAGTTTGTTAGGTGCCAATGTTCCCGGTGAGGGTGCCATGCAAATTGGTTTCCGCTACCGGGGCGAAGCGGCTCCCGCGACCGTTGCGTTTACGCAGAAAAAGCCTCAGGTCAGCGGCACAGTCCTCACGCTGGTCGAGGTGCGCGAGCAGTTGATTCGATACCAATGGAATCTCACCTACAACGTCCTCTACGCCGGCGTTGATACCTTCCTCATTCAGGTCCCTGAAGCGATTGCCGAGGACTTGCGTCACGATGGACAGTTGATCAAAGAGGTGAACAAAAACTACCTGCCACAGGAAAGCAATGTCGCCGGCCCTGAGCCTGGCCATGTGTTTTGGCAGATCGTGTTGCGCGACAAGCGTATGGGCAACTACAGCCTCACGCTTACTCTCGATCGCCCGATCCAGAAAAGCGCTGCCGCTGAAGGAGACGAGGAAAAAGGCAATCAATTCAATGTCGAGCTGCCTGAGATCACCTTAAAAAATGTGCAGACCGAAACTGGTCAGGTAGCCGTGGTGAAAGACGACAACCTCGAAATCCTCTCCGCCGAAACAACCGCTCTCGAAGCGATTGATCCGGCTGAACTCGCCCCGAATCTCGCCCGTCCGGGAGTCTTTCTTTCCTACAAATATCGCCAGCATCCGATGGGGCTGAAACTCGATGTCAGTCGCAACGAATTCCTCGCCGTGCCACAGGCCGTCGTCACCTATGCGAGCCTGACTTCTGTGGTCAGTAACGACGAGGCGATCACTTCCGAAGTCATCTACTGGGTGAAAAACAACGCCAAGCAGTTCTTCAGCGTCCGTCTTCCCGAGAACGGAAAAATGGTCAGCGATATATACGTCAACGGCACACCCCAGCAGCCGATGCGTCGCGCCGACGACGACGTGGTCCTGATCCGTCTCCCGGTCGGTGGCGACAATGCCACCCAACAATTCCCAATCCGTTTCATCTACGAAATGCCAAGCCCGAGTCCCGGCAAGCCGCTAGGCTGGTTTGGTTCCGTCAATGTGCCAGCCGCAGAGTTGGTCGATGCCGAAATTCTGCAAAGCCGTCTGTTGCTCTACCTGCCCGAGGACTACGTCTATCGCAAATTCTCCAGTGCCATGA
>JAHDCN010000349.1 GCA_020629815.1 Verrucomicrobiota bacterium | reverse complement strand
ATCCGTCGTTTTCCAGCCAGCCAAATCCACTCCCGTGTAAATCGTCCGGTAACCCCGATTGGCAATCGCCACATCGCCCGGCTCAATTGGGGTGTCCGGCAGTTCTTTGATCCGCACATTTCGGTAATCCACGATTCCCCATTCCGACTCAAGACAGATATAGCCCTTTTTCGGCCAGCAGTCTGAGCCTTCATTGACCAGCTTGCCGTTCACCGACAACTTGATCTTCCCGTCGTTGCACTCGATGCGGTAGTGATTCCACTCGGGGCTAGGCTTGGACCGATTCTCTGTCGGAAAGGAACGACTACCGCCCCGTCCATTCTTCGGAGTCATCTTCGCACCGTGAATCGGAAAAATATCGCCATGTGTGGTGTAGCGTTTGGTGTTGCCGTAGGCATTTTCCAAAACCTGAATCTCGACACCCCGATGAAACGGCTGGCCTTTTGCGGTGATGTCATCGGCCCAAACGAACACCCCGGCATTGCCCTTCGGCTTCAGATGACGCCACTCCAATTCGAGAACAAAATTCTGATACATCCGCTCGGTGCGGAGTTCTCCGATCGGCTTCCCAGTGCAATGCACATAGCCTTCCTCACTGACACTCCATGTGGATGGCGCACAGTTCACATTCACCCAACCACTGAGATCCTTGCCATTAAAAAGCGGAATGAACTCTTTGGAATCCTGAGCCTGCACCAGAGAAATCCCCAACCAGCATGCGAGTGCGAAATATCGTCCGATCATGCTGCGAAGGTGCCGTTTACAGAAACTTGAGTCAACTATTCCGACCCACCCTCTTCAGTTACCGTTCCCCTCCCAAGGTTTGCCTCACTGGTATCGCCAAAACGCTCCCGCGCCTCTTCTGCCCAGTCGATTTCCTCCCGCAATGAATCCAGGATAACCTCATCAGGATTTGCACTTTCTGCTTCTACCTTTCGAGCTTCGGCAATCTCCTCTTTCAGCAGTTCAAGACTTGGCTCCGGCTCCGGCTTTTCCAACTCCTCCATGCGACGTTCGACCCGCTCCAGCGTTTCATAAAGAGTGTTGTAGCTGTGCGAAATCGCCATCAGCACATCGCTGCGTCGCTCCTGCAAGTCCTCCAATCTCTCATCACTTCGCGAAGTCAGCACATGCCCCAGTTCCTCATCAAGAGCCGCGGCGAATTCGAATTCCCGGCAGACATTGGCGCAGAGCTTATCAACGAGATTCTCGATTTCCTCCGAAAAAGCAGAAACTCCTCCGGGCCCGTCATGGACTTCACTTTCAATATTTTGCTTCAACAGAATAAACTTCCCCAGAGCCACCGCATAATGGTGCATGCCCCGCTCACGGTAGGATTCCACGATCTCTGCCAACTGCCGATCCTGCTGCTCGTTACTTTCTGCAATCAGATCACGAACCACCCGCGAACGAAAAACGAAATTACGCTTTCGCCAAAAATAGCCCACACCAATCAATCCCAGAACTCCGCCGATAACGCCAAGTGAAGGCTCCATCCCTGCAAAGAATGGAAGCAGTGCCCCTACGGCGGGCATGATCCAGGTCAACGGATGGCGAAACCGTAAGATCCAGGAACGCGATTCGATCCGGTCCCCATCGAGAGGAAACGTCGGTTTCAGAATCAAGTTGGGCATTGAGTTAGCCATGTCCGTGAGAATGACATTCTTCCTGGAAAAGGGCGATTACAAAAACAGCGAAGAATTCTCCAAAACACCAACTCCTCTCTTGAATTCCTGTTTTGCTGATCTACACTCCTCGCCTCGCGGAAAGACCGCGCCTACGATGCCGGTGTGGCGGAATTGGTAGACGCGCGCGATTCAAAATCGCGTTCCTTCGGGAGTGCGGGTTCGATTCCCGCCGCCGGTACGTTCGCATGGTCAATTCGCAGCCACCCTTTTGGGAAAGACTGGCTTTTCCTCTCGGAAATATGCTAGTCTTCTGTTTGTGAAAAATGGGTTGTGGCTAAGTCGTCGACAGATTCGCTGGCTCATTGTGCTCCTGGCTCTCATGCCCCTGGTCCCGACAGCAATGTTGGTCAAAAGCATGTTTGATACGGCACAGGCGGAGCGTGACCTCGCGGTAGCGGAAATCACCGAAGGGTATCGCAATCAGGCAGCCCTTCTACTGGACCGATTTTCTGAGTCAGCAGAACAAACAGATTCCCTTGAAGAGTATTTACCCGGACTTTTCGGCAGTGATCAAGCTATCCAAATCTCTTCACCAAAAGGCAAGATCACCGAATTGAACAGCTTGCCGATGACCCGTGACGCGTTGTCTCACCAAATTACAACCGGACGTTTCAACGGTTGGACAGTAGCCGTGGATGGCTTTGCTCAGATCCCCGACGAAATCAATGAACAGGTCACCAAAAGCATCCAGAAAGCAGCCTGGATTGTAGCAGGCGTTCTGCTGGCTGCCGGAGGTGTCTGGTTCACGATCCATCGCCGACTACGCATTGATGAACTCAGAAGCGATGTAATCACAGCCATTTCTCACGAAATCAAAACTCCTGTTTCTGCAATTAAGGTTCTACTGGAGACACTGGAGGACAGCTCCGAATCCATTAATCGCGCGGAGTATTTATCCCTAATCGGCAAAGAGAATGACCGGGTCGCCGAATTGGCTGAACAATTCCTCACATATTCGCGATTGGAGAAGGGGCAGTTCCCTATCAAAATGGAAGAATGCAATCTCGCTCAACTGATTGATCGGGTAGCCATTTTGGAACGTCCCTTTTTCGACGCAGTCGGGGGAAGATTAGAAGTGAAGTGCCCGAAGGATATTTTTCTTCGCACAGATCCTACAGCACTGGAAATTGTGGTCAGCAACTTGATCGACAATGCTAGAAAGTATGGAGGCTCGCCTCCTCGATGCGAAATCGTCTTGAACAACGAAGGCTCTGATCTCTCCATCAGAGTAGTCGATAATGGTAAAGGGATACCAACCGAGGAAAGAAGAGCCATCTTTCAACGATTCTATCGAACTGACAGCGAACTTCATCGCAAGACCGGGGGCACAGGACTTGGTCTCGCTATTTCCAGAAAGCTGGTCAAACTCTTGCGCGCTGGAATACACGTAGAGAGCAATCAATCTGGCGGTGCCAGTTTTGTGATCACCTGGAGAAACACCCAATGAAAGGTAATGGAAAAAAGATTCTCATTGTCGAAGACGACCCTTCTCTGCTTCGAGGAATTGGTGATTACTTCCAGTCCCGAGGCTATGGAGTTGATCGAGCCGAAGACGGAGAAACAGGTCTACAAAAGGCCCTGAACAGAAATGGGCCCGACCTGATTGTTCTCGACGTTATGCTACCCGGGATCAACGGCTACGAAATTTGCCGCTATCTTCGGCAGGAGGAAATATCCACACCCATCATTTTCCTAACCGCAAAAAGCGAAGAATCCGATATTCTGCTGGGACT
>JAHDCN010000348.1 GCA_020629815.1 Verrucomicrobiota bacterium | reverse complement strand
ATCTCACTACTGGTGATTCTCGAAGGACTCCTACTCGGTTTTCTCGGCGGAGCGATTGGCGTCGGGTCTGCTCTCGCGTTCTTTTATTGGAATGCCTTCACTCTCGGCAATGAAGGTCTAACCCTTGCCCTTTCGCCTTCGCAAACGGTCCTACTTCGTGGCCTCGCTATTTCGCTTCTACTCGGACTGCTTGCATCACTATATCCGGCTTGGAAAGCAACGTCAAAACCTCTCACCCAAACACTCAACGCCTGATTGTGATGCTGCCTTTTACTTACGCCGTCAGGAACCTGTTCCGCGATCCCTCCCGCCTGCTGCAAACAGTTGGCGGCGCCGCTCTGGTGGTATTCCTATTGATGACCGCAGCTGCTTTGAACCAGGGTATGAGTTCGGTCCTGTCAGCCTCGGGTTCCCCGCAGAACGTGATCCTGATGGGCACAGGCTCTGAGGAGTCAATCGAACGCTCCGAAGTGCACCTGGAAGCGGAAGCAATTGCTGCGACTTCGGTGAAAGGGATTGAGGAGAAACTGGGGAAATCCGCCGTGTCGGGTGAGATAACTTATCAGGCACCAATTCGGACCATCTCAGGAACGGAAGAACAAGCCATACTGCGTGGCGTCCTCGATCAGGCCCTACTGGTTCACCAGTCTGTGCGATTACTGGATGGTAGCTTCCCTGGCCCCGGGCAAGTGATCGTCGGACAATTGGCGCACCGGAAACTGGGCGTTTCCTCTCAAGAACTTTCCCCGGGGAGTTCTGTGTTTTTCGGTGACGCTGAATTGATCGTTTCCGGCATTTTCTCAGCACCCGGAACCGTGCTCGAATCCGAAATCTGGTTCGACCGCAATGATCTCGCCACCTTAACACAACGGGATACGCTATCAGCCGTTTATGTCCGACTAAATGACCAGGCCGACTGGGAAGACGTTACTATGTTTGCTCTGCAGCGAAATGACCTGGAACTGGCTGCGATTCGCGAAGATCACTACTACGCTAAGCTCAGCGCCTTTTATCAACCGATTCGGGTAATGACCTGGCTGACTGCCGGATTAGTTGCAGCAGGTGCGCTGTTCGGCGGACTGAATACTCTCTACGCTGCCTTTGCCTCGCGCATTCGTGAGCTGGCAACATTGCAGTCGATAGGCTTCACCCGTGTATCGATTTTTGTATCGCTGATTCAGGAATCGCTTTTGGCCACTCTCACCGGGACGCTGCTTGCGCTGTTGGTGGCGTATTTTTTCATCGATGGCAAAGCCGTGCCTTTTTCTATCGGTACTTTTCATCTCACGCTCACCCCTTTGGTAATCATCACAGGAATCGGCGTCGGAATTCTGCTTGGCACGATCGGAATTCTCCCACCTGTCCTGCGAACTCTTTCACCCGCCTTGCCCAAAGCATTGCGATCTCAATAACACACTTCACTCAACCCTAACCTGAAAATCCAATGAAAAGAAAACGAACAACAATGGTTCTCGCTTCTCTCCTGATCAGCCTCAGTGCCTGCCAGAAAGAAGATACCAATAAACAAACAGAAGCAGTCGCACCTGCGGTCGATACTTCTGTTTTTGACTCTCACTACCTCGATACCGCGCCATCCGATGCTCAACAAATCTCCGCAATCTTTGCCGGTAAGATTCAGCCGGGAACAGACGTCGTCATTTCCGGAGAAATCATGGGCAAAAGAGCGCCACTGATCGAAGGTCGCGCCATGTTTCTTCTCGGAGACCCGACTAAGATGACTCCTTGCAACCGCATTCCTGGTGATGGCTGCAAAACTCCCTGGGACGCCTGCTGTGATCCAGCTGCGATGAAACGGACAGCAATGGCAACGATTCAACTTCTCGATGAGGATGGATCGGTGATCAAAACTGGCCTGAAGGGCTACCGGGGTATCGCTGAGCAGTCGTTCATCACGGTGAAAGGCACCATCGCAGAAGGATCAAACGAAGAAAATCTGTTGATCAATGCCACCGGATTCCATGCGGCCAAGGAGTCGCCCTACAAGGATGCCGAGCCAGTCTCTGCTCACGATCACGACCACGATTAGAATTGCTCGCGAAATTGCGGATGATTTCCCCACCACAGCCAGCGCACCAAAACAAGGTAGGGAGGCGTGTCCCCACGCCTCCGCGCTGCCTATCCGCGATTCTTTTGAGCCTCACACTTTCCTCCTGCGTCGCCTTGCAAGAAGGCACTAATCCCGTCGCCTCTCTCTCCCGAAACGCTTCCCCTTCTCTGCCCCCTGAATGGGCCAAAGGTAGAATCTGCGATCAGTGGTGGACCGTTTATCAGGATCCTCAGCTGAATAACGATGTAGCCACTGCGCTCGCACAATCACCTGACCTGGCCGTGTTGGCCCATCGCCTTGAGCAATCCGAAGCCGGAATCAAAACTGCCCGAGCTGCTGCGTGGCCCCGGCTGAACCTTGGATTCGGCTATCGCCCCGGTCGAGCCCGGGATGTCGATTTTGGCCCCTACGACATGGCCCCATGGCAGGGAACCGCGCAGTTTCAGTGGGAACTCGATTTGTGGGGAAAGCTGAAACACTTGAGACAATCAGCGAGTGCCGCTCGCAATGCGGCCTTCTACGATCGCGAAGCTGCCAGACTTTTGCTTAGCACCCGGATTGCCGGAGCCCGCTTTCGTCTCTACCGATTGAAAGAAGAAAAGCGATTACTCACTGACTCCATCGACGCCAATGCCGGCATTCTGAAGATTCTCACGGATCGGGAGAAAGCCGGTATCATTGCAAACACCGAACTTCTCCGCGCCAAAGGTGAACACGAAAAACTGAAGCGGGGCTTGCTCGAACTCGAACGGTTGGAGCAACTAGCCCTGTCCGAGTTGTTGACGCTTCGCGGCAGAAGCGGCCAAGCCGATCCCTCAGGTAACCTCCCGAATTCCCCGCTCTTACCTTCGAAGAGTTTTGATCAACTTCTTCGCAGCCACCCCACCCTTATTGCATCCGAGATGCGGGTTCGTCGAGCCTTTCAATTGCAGGAATCGACCCGCCTCAACCTGTTGCCGTCCATTACGCTCTCTGCCGATGCGACTGGGCGTTCCGCAGGATTTCTTCTCAACGACTACCGACAATGGAAAGCCAGTGTTGGTCCAACTCTGGACATCCCCGTGTTTGACCCCGCGAGACTCGCTGCCCTGGATAAGAAAAAGGCCGAAACCAATGAAGCCGCCGCGCAATATCGGTCAAGCTTGATCCAGATACTCGAGGAAATCGAAACCAGCTATTTAAACTGGGCCAATCGAAAGCAGCAACTGGCGACGGTCCAGCGTGAACTGGCCTCTTTGGAGGAAGCGCGGGAAAACGTAAGGGCCACTTTTCGCGCAGGACTCGTTTCCCAGGTCGAAGTCCTCGAGGCAGAGCGCAGCACTCTCGAAGCCGCCCGCGCCCGCGCAGTTTTGCGCCAAGC
>JAHDCN010000347.1 GCA_020629815.1 Verrucomicrobiota bacterium | reverse complement strand
GACCAGAAATCCCGGTCGCTGTCGGTGATTTTCATTTCACCGGAGTCGTCGCCTGATTTCTCCATCAGCGGCTTATCGTAAGGAGCGCCCAGTTCGATCCAGCGTTGGAAATCTGCGATCAATTCATCAGAAAACTTGTCCTTCTTCGGCGGCATGGTCGGCTCTTCCTCATGACGAATCACCGCGAGCAGGAAACTGTTATCAGGCTTGGCCAAATCAATCACCGGCCCCGTGTCGCCGCCTTTGAGCAAAAGATCACGCGAAGAGATATCCAAACCGGATCGAATCTTTTCGTCGCCATGGCATTTCAGGCATTGAGCCGTGAGCGCCGGGCGAATCGTTTCCTGAAACAGCGCCGTGCCCGCTTTCATTTTCGCCGCATGATCAGCGGGAACGGTTTCCCCGAAAGCCGGTAAAACCAAACAGGCTGAAATGATCGCAAATAGAATGACCCGCTTTTGCATCACCATCAGGAAACCGAAAAACCCGCCCGAAAGCACGAACAAATTCCACCTGAATACGGGGCGTAAGATACGAAGGGCTGCCGCAATAACATCACCGTAAAAACAAAAAAGGCAGACCCGGAGGCCTGCCTTTTCACAACGCTAAAAAAATTGAACTTTCTCTCAGTCAAGGAAAGTGACAGAGCCATCCTTCAGTGAATAGTAGGCGCCAACGATCTTGATTTTGCCTTCTTCTTCGAGACCGGCCAGAACCTCACTTCTTTCTCTGAGGTCGCTGACTGTCTTTTTCACATTGTTTTTGATCACGGAAACAACAAAGTCTTTGTCTTTGGAATCCTTGCTCTTATAGCCATCGACAGAGCGAACTGCCGGACGGATCTTTTGCAGGAGAGCCGAAAGATTGCCCAACTTCACATCATCGCAGGCTCCCTTAACCGCTCCACAAGCTTCGTGGCCCATCACCACGATTAGCTTAATTCCGGCAACGGCTGCAGCGTATTCCATGGAACCCATTTGGTCTTCGTTCTCCACATTCCCTGCTACACGACCGACAAAAATGTCGCCAATAGACTGATCAAAAACGGTTTCAACTGGTACGCGAGAGTCCACACAGGAAAGAACGTAGGCTTTGGGAAACTGACCTCCCTGTGCCGCTTTCCTGCGCGCTTCAATCTCCAGGTCCGAGTTTTTCGCTTCCTGATAACGCTTATTTCCCTCTTTCAGGTCCTTCAACACAGAGTCTGCGGTAAGAGCATCTTGAGCTGCCTTATCTGGTTGTAAGGCTCTAACGACAGTGGTTCCCCCAACGGCCAAAAAGAAGACCGCACATACTGCAACGATAGATAATTTCTGTTTCATCGCTCTGGTAACGAATCAGCGTAAGACTCTGGATGCGAATGAATCGCATTATTTTTACAGGTTCTGAAAGTGCGTTTTTCCTTTCTGCAATCTGGACGTAACCGCTGACACTTCCTATCATTCGCACCATGAAACGTTGCATCGCCCTCTTTACCGCCTGTATGGCTTTCACCACTGCGTACGCGCAGAAGCCGGTCGAATTCGACACCGGTCGTCCACAACCGGCAGTCAATGGCGTTCCCGTTTTGGGTTCCGGTCTGGCGATGAGCGATGGCTACTACCGCGGCGTCCCAGTCGGGGAGCTTTCCGGCTGGACGATGTCCCTTTGGTTCGAAGCGCGTTCGGATAAAAAAGGCGATCTGTTTGGCATTGTTCGCAATGCCGGCAAAGGCGAAGCCTACCGGCTCACTTACGAAAACAGCGCGCTCACTCTCGGCGACCCGACACAAACCAAGCGCCCGTGGAAACTGGAAATCGGCAACGTTCCTCCGGAGAAATGGCATCACGTAGCCATCTCCTACCAGCAGGGAAATGGCCTCGTCGTTTATCTCAATGGCAAGCAGGCAGCGGAGGGCGGCAACATGGGTTACGCCGTCCGCTTTGATCACTATCACTTCGGAGCGGCCGTGATGGGCGAAGGCAAATACGGCGATTACTTCGACGGCTTGATCGACGACTTTTCGCTCTACAATCGGCCGTTTTCCTCCGACGAGATTCAGCAGCTGTTGGAAAAAGGCAGCCCGACTGCGTTTGCCAATTCTCTGGTCGCTTTCAACGATTTTGAAAACGTGAATCACCGTGACCTCGCATGGTTTACCGAAAGCGATCGCGACGAGGCCTACCTCGACGAAGGGCAAAAACTCTACCAACTGCACTGCGTCGCCTGTCACAGCAAAGATGGCAAAGCAGCTCCGCCGAATCCGCTGTCGCGCATGTTCACCAAAAACAAAATGGAGAACGGCGGCGATCCCTACAGCATGTTTCGCACGCTCACCTACGGCTTTCGCAACATGATGCCCTCGGTGCAGCTGAAGCCGGAGGAGCGCTACAAAGTGATTCACTACCTGCGCGAGAAAATGATCCGCGAACTGTCACCGGACCTTCTGGTTTCGGTGAATGAAAACTACACCGACGCGATGCCGCGCACTCCGGAAAGCGCCGCCGGTGATGCACTGCGCACCGAGACTCTGGCCCGTCAGGGCTACCTGCGCGACTATGGAAAAGCGCTGATCACTCCAGTTGTCGGAAACGCCAAAAGCCACAATGCGCTGGTCATCGATCTCGGCAACGAAACTACCATCGCCTACGATCTCGGAACTATGAGCACCATTGGTGCCTGGACCGGTGGCTTTCTCGATTTCAGCAATACCCTGCATCACATGCTGCGCGCCCCCGGCTTACCCAATGCCCGCTTCCCTGTGATCGAAAACTCCGTCGGCCGACGCTGGGCCTGGGATGGCGATGCTGATAAAGAGGTTCCCGATTTGGGCGCCAAAACCGTCTGGCCGGAAGAGCAGTTGCGCTACCGGGGGCACTATCCACACGGCGACGACATTATCATTTCCTACACCGTTCAGGGGCGTGGCGTATTGGAGAGTCCGAAGCTGGAGAAGAAAGGCGACGACGCAATCATTCATCAGCGGTTTACCTTTGAGGCAGGTGACAACCCAATCGAATTAGCGATTCCAGGCGGGGCTTCGGTAACTGTAGATCCTCCCCAACCCACCAGGAAATCCGGAGAAGGCGAGCAGGTATTGATTATTCCCGCCGCCAAAACCTCGATTCAACTGACTGTCTCATACGCCGATATTGAAGACCAAAACAGCAAGCCAATCGACCTGTCTCAACTCATCAAAGGCGGTCCACGTCGCTGGGAGAAAACGCACACCATGAAAGGACGCCTCGCGACCTCAAGCTTTCAAGGCTACGCGATGGACAGCCTGCCCGTGCCATTGAAAAACGCCTACAACTCCTGGATGCGCACGGCGTCGTTGGCGTTTTTTCCCGATGGCCGACTCGCTGTAGGAACACTCGCCGGCGATGTCTGGATCGTCAGCGGCATCGACGACGATCTCAAGGAAGTCACCTGGCAGCGCTTCGCCGCCGGACTGTATGAACC
>JAHDCN010000346.1:1610-3442 GCA_020629815.1 Verrucomicrobiota bacterium | reverse complement strand
CTGTTGCCTCCGCAAAAACGCAAGGATTCGGCATCGCCTTTTGCCGCAGAGCTGCCTACGCTACCTGCATGAGATTTGCTGTTGCCCTCTTCTTTTCGCTACTGATTTCTATTTCCGCTTTTGCAAAAGATCAGCCGAATATTGTTTTCATTCTCGCCGATGACCTGGGCTACAACGAGTTGGGATCGTACGGGCAAAAGCTGATCAAGACGCCCTATCTCGACCAGATGGCGAAGGAGGGGATGCGTTTTACCCGCAACTACTCGGGTAACGCCGTCTGCGCTCCGTCGCGCTGTGTTTTGATGACCGGCAAGCATCCCGGGCATGCGATTGTGCGCAACAACAAGGCGATGAAACCGGAAGGGCAGCACCCGATCCCGGACAGTGAAGTGACCATCGCCGAATTACTGAATCAGGAAGGCTACGTTTGCGGTGCCTTTGGAAAATGGGGGCTCGGCAATACCGAATCCGAAGGCGATCCGAATGATCAGGGCTTTCAGCGTTTCTTCGGCTTCAACTGCCAGGCGCACGCGCACAGCTACTACCCTGCGACCCTGTGGAGTGATCAGGAGCTGTATCCGCTGAACAACAATCCGCCGGTGCCGGGCCATGCGTCGCTGCCCGAGGGCGCTGACAAATCCGACCCGAAGAGCTACGACATTTTCAAAGGCGAAGACTATGCGCCGGACCGAATCAACGAGCAGGTGCTCAATTTTATCCGCCAGAACAAAAGCCGGCCGTTTTTCTGCTACTACCCGACCATCATTCCCCACGTGGCTCTGCATGTGCCGGATGAGGAATTGAAGCCCTACCTCGATTTGAAGTGGCATGATCCGCCATTCACTCGCGACGGCGGCTACGGCTACACCCCACATTTTACCCCAAGAGCAGCCTATGCGGCGATGATCACCCGAATGGATCGCTACATCGGCAATGTGCTGAAGCTTCTGAAAGAACTGGAGTTGGAGGAGAACACGATTGTCGTTTTCACTTCGGACAATGGTGCTACTCACCTGAAAGACGAAGTGGACTACGATTTTTTCGAAAGCGTGAAACCACTGCGTGGTCTGAAAGGTTCTTTGTATGAAGGCGGGATTCGCGTGCCAATGATTGTGAAATGGCCGGGTCGAGTGGAGGCCGGATCACAGACCGACTTTATCACTGGCTTCGAGGACTGGATGCCTACCATGCTCGATTTGATCGGTGCGAAAACGGAAGCTCCGAAAGACATCGACGGCATCAGTATCGCTTCGACTCTTTTGGGCGAAAAACAGGAGGCGCGTCCGTTCCTGTATCGCGAATTTAGCGGATACGGGGGCCAGCAGGCGGTGTGGTCAGGCAAATGGAAGGGGATTCGTCAGGAAATGATCGCCCGCCCCGGGAAAAAGGGCAAACGCAGTCGTGATCCGCTGCAGATCGAACTCTACGACCTTAATAAGGACATCGCCGAATCGACTGATGTTGCGTTGCAGAACCCAGAGGTGGTGGAGAAAATGCGCCAATTCATGAAGCAGGAGCACACTCCTTCCAAGGTGTTTCCGTTTCCGGTCTTGGACAAAGCCGAGTGATTATTCTTACTGCAGGAAAGAATCGAGGTCCGGGGAATCGGTTCCTTCCTCGCGCTTCGGAGTATTGCTGCGCAGGCGGTCGAAACCGGTTTCCTCTCGGCGTCCTTCGCTGCTGCTGGAACGACGACTGGAGGCCTTGGTAGACGAGCCGTCTCGCAGTAAACGTCGACGAATCAGCTCGACTGAGCTCTTCAATTGATCCGACTTCTCGCTCTTCTCTTTGATTCGCTTCACAGCGTAGATCACCGCGCTGTGGTCCTTGCC
>JAHDCN010000346.1:0-1510 GCA_020629815.1 Verrucomicrobiota bacterium | reverse complement strand
CGAATCAAAGCTCCTTCAAGCAGGCGGACATTGCCGCGCACCCGCTCGACGATTCGGTTGATCACGTCATCGCCAACCCGGAGGTTCCAGTCGTCGCGCTTGCGGCGCAGAATGGCGGTGCGGGTTGATAATCCCGGACGGTGAAGTTCGGTGGTCATACCCCACTGAAAGCGTGTAACCAGACGTTCTTCCAACTGCACAATCTCCGAAGCCGGGCAATCGCTGGCCAGGACGATTTGTTTCCGCAGGTCGGACAAACTGTTGAAGGTGTGAAAGAACTCGCGCTGCAGACCGTCCTTGCGTCCAAGAAACTGGATATCGTCGATCAGGAGGAGATCCGCTTCCCGGTATTTTTTGCGAAACGGCACGAGGGCGTTGGTCTGAATCGCATCAATGTAATCGTTGGCGAATTTCTCCGCCGAAACGTAAAGCACTTTGGACTTCGGACGCTGTTTCAGAGTTTCCCAGCCAATCGCATGAAGCAGGTGAGTTTTGCCGAGTCCGGACGCGGAGTGGAAAAACAAGGGCTGATAGGTGCGGCCAGGAGAATCTGAGACGGCGCGGGCTGCAGCTGCCGCTAACTCAGAATTTTCCCCTACGATGAAATTTTCAAAGCGATAAATTTCCACCAATCCACCTTTTCGACCCAGTTTGAGCAATTCGTCTTCTGAGAGCTTTCTTCGCACAGTCCGTTCTCTTGATGGTTTAGATGGCGAACTCTTTTTCGCTTCTGTTTTCTTCGATTTTGAAGACGACCGGCTTTTCTTTTTGCCGGGAGTTTCTGCCTTCTCGACAACTTCAAAGGCAATTCTTTGAAAATCTGTAAAGTATTTCGAAAATACTGAATACAAGGTTTCTTTAAAATTTTCCTCAATCCAGATGGCATACATCGCGCCTGGGGCGGTGAGGATGATTTCCTCCTCGGAAACACTGCGCAGTTTCAACTCGGAGAACCAACGCTTGGTAACAGATTTCCCCACCTCTGTTTCCAGATCTTTTCGGATCAGTTTCCAGATTGGCTTGAGTGTTGATTTCTTGAGTTTTTCAGTGACGGAAAGCGGGTAGTCTTGATGCATGTTGTTGTAGGCAGGCAGGTGACAAACGGGCCAATTATCGGTTTCTCAGACTTCAGGGGTTTCGAGAGCGAAGGAGATTTTAATAATTGTAAATCGTTTGTTTTTAGTGGGTTATGAAAGTTGTTGTTTTGTTTGAAAACGAAAGATTCCGGCAAGGAGAGGGTGCGCTCATTGCAGAACACTCGCAACATGTCTGAGCCAATGGAGACCTAAAGAGGAGGGGAGGGATGTGCGGTCGGCAGATTGGGAACAGGAATGGTGCGTTTCGTGTGTGACATAACCGCTACCTTTTCCCGAAGCTCTGGACAACTGAAAAATCGCGTAACTACGATGTTTTTTTTTGCAAGCTCTTCGGGAAATTGGAAAGCGTTCGGCAAAAAAACATTTTCTGGAATTATAATAAAACTGCTTCAATTTTTAAAATATTTCAGAAA
>JAHDCN010000345.1 GCA_020629815.1 Verrucomicrobiota bacterium | reverse complement strand
ACAAAGTCTGAATCAATTGAAGTTTTCACCGCAAAAATCAACAGGTGCGAGCACTGGCCAACCTGGCTCTGTCCATAAGACGCCGGCACCAATTGATCTTTAATCTCCTGATTCCGGACCACCAAAAATTTCCACGGCTGCAGCCCATACGAAGACGGCGTCAGCACCAATGCTTCTTCGAGAGTCGCCCAGTCGTCATCGCTGATGCACTTTTCGGGATCAAATTCCTTGGTTGCGTAGCGCCAGTTCAGCTTCTCGAGCAAAGTATCGTTCATGCCGTTAGGAAAGCGGCGAAGCCTGCGGGTTTCAAGTAACTTGTAGCCACTTCAGCTCCCCGCCGTATGCGGCCAGGGAATGGAAAGAATGGTCATGCTCAGAATCGCCGGATCATTTTCCCGCAGTTCGTCTTCACCAATCATCTTATCTCCATCGCCATCTACCAGGCCGTAGCTGCTGGAGTAGTGAACGTGATCCGTGACAAACTCGACGGCCTCGCTTTGATCGATGTGACCGTCATCATCCTTGTCGATATGATTGAAGCGCTCTACCGGCTGGGGGAAGTCGTGAGTCACCGAGTTCCATTCATTAGCTGAAATCTTGCCGTTACCATCTTCATCCAGCGTCCCCAGAACGGAATCGTGTGCCGCCGAAGTGATCTCAACAGAAGACAGCTTACCGTCGCTGTCATCATCGAGTGATTGAAATTTTTCCGAACTAATCGGCGCTGCTGTAGCTGAGGTGCTCGCCTCTTTTTCCGATTCGTTTGTTTTGCAGGAACAGATCAATCCGGCAAAAGCCAGAGACAAGATTACAATTCCCCCTTTGTGTTTTGTGCGATTCACGGTCATCCTGATCGGACTGTAGGCAAGGCTATCAAAAATGGACAGCTTTCTTTGTGGTAATTTCGTTAGGCAAATATTGTGTCGTCATTGAAATCCCTGTAGGCTCGTCACCCACGAATCTATGAAACGCGCCCTCTTGTTTTTTTCCTGCCTTCTCTCTTTCAGTTTTGCCAGTGAGAAACCCAACATCCTCTTTATCGCTGTGGACGACCTTCGCCCCGAATTGGCGAGCTACGGAGCAGCGGTGAAGACGCCTCACTTCGACAAGCTCGCTGCCAGCGGAATCCAGTTCGACCGGGCCTATTGTCAGCAGGCTGTCTGCGGAGCCTCGCGACTTTCGGTGATGGGAGGCCTCTACCCGAGTTTCACGAAAGAGCAAACCTTCCACGTCGATGGCTGGCGCAAGCGTCACCCCAATCTGGTCACCATGAATCAGCACTTTGGTGCCAACGGCTATCACACCTTGGGGCTGGGGAAAATCTACCACGGATCGAGCGGCAAAGGTATTGATCCCGAGAACTGGAAAGAATGGATCAACCTCTCCAAGCCGGAATACGCGACGGAGGAAAGCAACGCGATTTTGAAATCCTTCCGCAAAGAAAAGAAGGTCGGCGATCAGCACGACCCGGCCAAGGGCCCCACGACCGAAATGGCGGATGTCGACGACACCACCTACACCGATGGACTGCGTGCCTGGAAGGCAGCGATGAAACTCCGCGAGCTGGCCAAAAAGGATCAGCCCTTCTTTTTTGCTCTGGGTTTTTCCAAGCCCCACCTCCCCTTCGTTGCTCCAAAAAAATATTGGGATCTCTACCAGCGCGACGACTTCAAGATGCCCGACAACAAAAGCATTCCTCCCGGCTATCCGGAGTATGCGGCCAATCTTCCAGCCTGGGAGATGAAGAAATATTCCGACTACGAGGGCGAGATGCCGACCGAGTTTTCCGATGAACTGAACAAGCGTCTACTACACGGCTATGCTGCCTGCGTCAGCTACATCGACGCTTGTCTTGGCCGGGTGCTCAACGTTCTCGACGAGACTGGGCTACGGGAAAATACCATCGTGGTTTTGTGGAGCGACCACGGCTTCAAACTGGGCGATCACTCCAGCTGGTGCAAACACACCAATTTTGAATGCGACACACAAGTCCCGCTGATTGTAAGAGATCCTCGCCGTGACGGAGGCAAAACCACCAATCGCCTGATCGAATTGATCGACCTCTACCCCACCCTCTGCGAGCTGACAGGAATCGATGCGCCCGACCATTTGCAGGGACGCAGTTTTGCCAAATTGCTTGTCGATCCAGAAGCCGGTCACCGCAATTCTGCCTATTCCACCTACCCCGCGCGGAAGGAATTGGGCCACAGCATACGGTTCGGCAACTACCGCTATACGGAATGGTTTGATCCCGATGGCAAACAAACCGCCCGGGTTTTGACCAATCTCAAAGAAGACCCCGGCGAAGTAACCAACGTCATCGATGATGAGAAACACGCTGCGTTTCGGGAGAAAGCCGAAGAACTACTCGAGCAGCGCATGAAAGAGGCAGAAAAAACTACGTATCAAGTCGGGCCGCCCCCGGTCGCTTACAATATCAAAGACGGCACACCTCTGAAGAAAGCAGTGGGCGGTCGGTTCAAAATCGGTGTCGGTACCGACAAAGGAGTGGCGAAGCGCGCCAACGATGCCGCCCTTGTGAAACGCCACTTTGACATCATCACTCCGGAGAATTGCATGAAGGCAAACAAGCTGCAGCCCAAAGAAGGCGAGTGGCACTGGGAGGATGCCGATGCGTTTGTCGATTTCTGCGAGGAAAACAATATTGAGATCAATGGCCATTGCCTGATCTGGGCACGGCCGGGCACCACTCCGGACTGGTTTTTCAAAGACGGAGAAAAGGCCGCTTCGAAGGAGCTTGTGATGCAACGCCTCGAAACTCACATCAAGACAATCGTGGGTCGCTACAAGGGCCGCATCGCGATGTGGGACGTCGTCAATGAAACCCTGGCCGATCCGGACGATGAGTATCTCCGCGACATCGAATGGAACAACCTGCTTGGCGAAGACTTCGTCGTGAAAGCCTTTCAGTTTGCCCACGAAGCCGATCCCGATGCCCTGTTGATTTACAACGACTACCGCTGTGATCATCCGGGAAAACTAAAAAAACTCGTTCGCCTGATCAAATCAGTGAAAGAGCAGGGCGGCCCTATTCACGCGCTGGGTCTACAGGCACACTACGAGTATGAAAAGATCCCCTATGAAGGAATTCAGAATGCCATGGATGCGATGCGCGACCTCGGCGTGAAGGTCGTCTTTTCCGAACTGGATATGGATGTCGTCACCCGAGCCAAGTGGTACTGGGACGACGGAAAATTCCGAGACGAAATGAAGAACTTCAACCCCTATCCAAACTGCCCTCCCGAGGTCTTGGAATCCCAGGCAGAGCAGTATGCCAAACTATTCCGTCTAATCTGCAAAAATGCCGACGTAGTCGAGCGGGTCACTTTTTGGAATCTTCACGACGACCAAAGCTGGCTGAATTACTGGCCGTGGAACCGAACCAATCATCCATTGCTCTTCAATCGCGAAGGCAAACCAAA
>JAHDCN010000021.1 GCA_020629815.1 Verrucomicrobiota bacterium | reverse complement strand
CCGTGTTTTCGAGAACTTTCGACCACCTCTTTGGCCTGAGTGGTGAGGAAACCGGACAGGATGAGAGCATGATCTGTCTGCTTCATCACAGCGGGAAAATGCGGCATCGATTCCAGTAGCAAATCGCTGAAGAGATTGGCTGCGACCACAGTAAATTGCTCGGGTGCCTGTTTTACATAGGCAATCGCATCGCCTTCGATAAAGGTAATTTGATCCGCCACGCCATGACGTTCAGCGTTTTCACGGGCACAATTTACGGCGAGACTGTCCAATTCGATAGCGACGATGTTTTCGCCCCCCAGCTTTGCAGCCGCAATCGCGAAAATCCCGGTTCCACAACCAAGATCGAGAAGGCTCCACGGCGCTGATTTCGGCAGAGTTTTGATGTGGTCCACCAATAAGCGCAGACAATTTGCGGTCGTAGGATGCCCACCTGTGCCGAAGGCCAATTGCGGTGGAAAACTCAGCACAATTTTCTCCGGATTCTCTTCCTGCAGTTGCCGCCACACGGCTTCATCCGCAGATTCCATCACAATCAGCTGATCGCGAATGCGAATCACCCGGCCTGGTTCATCGTCTGCTCCAGGCTGCCAATCATCGGGAAGAATTCGGGTCACACCACCTCCGAAGCTACTCTGCAAATCATCCATCTCCTTCTTCTCAGGAGAGTAAGAGGAAACACGAAGGCTTTTACGTCGAGCCAGCCGTTCGACCGAATAGATGATCCCTGCACCGATTAAGCGATTTTCGAGTGCTTCCACTTCCTCGTCGCTTACGAATTTGGACCAGCGAAAAAGGACAGTATCTTCCACAACCTGAAATAGGAAAAATGGAGCGGGTGATGAGATTCGAACTCACGACATCAACCTTGGCAAGGTTGCGCTCTACCCCTGAGCTACACCCGCTTTTATGTTGCTAAACCGAATCGATTTGGCAGCGGACGGCTAATTTGGATTCTTCGCGCTCTTTTTCAAGACAAAATTTTGAAAAGAACGCAGGTCGCGATAGATTCGTGGCCAATTCTCATGCGAAAATTTGGCAACAAGCTCGACGAAATCATTGCGGATAAACAAGAGGAAGTGGAAGCCTTGCTGCCGCGGATGGATAAATTGCAATATTCCGCCCAGGCCCGGGAAAATTTCCGCTCCTTTTTTGTCGCGCTTGGCGGCGGCCTGAGAGATCAGGAATCAGGCGAGGGATATGGCGAGCAGGATCTGGCCGTAATCGCCGAGGTTAAGAAAGCCTCTCCCTCCGCGGGGACCATCGCTCCCGACTTTGATCCGGTGAAAGTAGCAGTCGGCTACGAGGAGGCTGGAGCCAGCGCAATCTCTGTGCTGACCGATGAGAAATACTTTCAAGGGCACTTGTCTTTTCTGGCAAAGATTCGGGAAAAGGTGGGTCTTCCGCTGTTGCGCAAAGATTTCATTATCCACGAAGTGCAAATTTACGAAGCCGTAGTGGCTGGAGCCGATGCGATTCTATTGATCGTCGGCGCACTGGAACAGGATGAACTCAATCATCTCCTTACCGTTGCGCACAACTACCAGCTCGATGTTCTGGTGGAAGTTCATGATCTGGAGGAAATGGAGCGGGCCCTCGATACAGAGGCAAAAATCATTGGAGTGAACAATCGCAATCTCAAGACCTTCGAAGTCGATTTGCACACTACCGAGCGTCTCAGCGAAGAGGTGGGTCCCGACTGTATTCTGGTGAGTGAAAGCGGCATTCTTACCGGACAAGACACCGCGAAGGTAAGAGATTGGGGAGCGGATGCGATCCTGGTAGGTGAATCGCTGATGCGGGCGGATGACAAAACCGCTTTGATGACTCAACTCAAGCAGGGCATAGCCACCTGATTGCCGAGAATCTTTCCCGCATTTTGTAACGCCGCGGCCCGCGCTTCGTGCTAGGGTCGTCCGTTATGATTCGTCTTCAATTGGGAAACCAGATCGTGGAGCTGAAGTTACCCTCGTTCAGCGCGAAATTTGTGCTCGGGATTCTAGGCTTCCTGTTGCTCGTAGTGGCCTTGCTAACCTCTTTTTATACCATTCAAGCCGAGGAGGAAGGCGTCGTTCTCCGTTTTGGCAAACATGTGAAAACCGTGCCGCCCGGACTGCATTTCAAGGTGCCCTTCGGCATCGACTCCGTCGAAAAAGTCCCGGTAACCCGGCAGCTGAAACAGGAGTTTGGTTTTGGAACACCGGGAAACACCAATCCGAAACAATGGAGTTCCTCTTCGGAAATGGAACAGGAAAAGACTATGGTCACCGGCGATCTGAATTCCGCTTTGGTCGAATGGGTGATTCAATATCGGATTACCGAGCCGGAGAAATACCTTTTTAAAGTGCGCAATGCGGATGACACCCTTCGAGACGCCAGCGAATCAGTCATGCGCGAGGTCGTTGGCGACCGCACCGTTGACGAAGTCATTACGGTCGGACGGCAGGAAATCGAATCCGAGGCCCAGAAGAAGTTGAAGGCGCTCGTCGATCTCTACGAAATGGGCATGACTATTGACCAGGTTCAGCTGAAAGATGTGAACCCTCCGAGACCGGTGCAAGGTTCGTTCAACGAGGTCAATCAGGCCCAGCAGGAAAAAGAGAAATCGATTAATGTGGCGAATGGTGAATACAACCGCTCGGTTCCCAAGGCCAGTGGTGAAGCCCAAAAGATGATCTCGGAAGCGGAAGGTTACGCGACCCAGCGAATCAACGAAGCACAGGGGGATGCGGCGAAATTCACTGCCCTGTTTACCGAATACCAGAAAGCTCCCGAGGTAACCAGACGCCGGATTTACCTGGAAACCATGGAGAGAGTTATGCCGCAGCTGGGCAAGAAGATCGTCATCGACGAGAAGGCCAATCAAGTCCTGCCACTGTTGCCGTTGAACCCGGTGAACCAAATGGCCAAGTAACACGATAGACCGAAAAATTTAACTGATACATTTGATGAAAAAACCAGCTGCACTTGGATGCCTGACAATACTCATCCTGTTCGCTATCTTTTTGGTGGCAAGCGGAGCGCTCTACACCGTTCAGGAAACGAAACAAGTCATCATTACTCAGTTCGGGGAACCCCAAGGGGAACCAATCACCGAGCCGGGTTTGAAATTCAAAATTCCGTTTATTCAAAACGTCAACGAAATCGAAAAGCGCATTCTCGAGTGGGACGGTCGCGCCAACGAGATGCCGACCAAGGACAAAACCTACATCATCGTCGATACCTACGCCCGTTGGCAAATTACCGATCCGTTGAAGTACTTCCAGAAGCTTCGCGATGAACGAAGCGCCCGCTCCCGTCTCGATGATATTCTGGGTTCCGAAACCCGGAACACGATTGCCAAGCACGAGCTGATCGAGGTGATTCGGTCCACCAAGGATCGGAAACCAGCCGTATCAGAAGACCTCGCCGAAGCGGACATGAGCGGTGCAATCGGCACGCTGATCCCCATCCGCAAAGGCCGGACTTCGCTGGAAAAAGAGATCTTCGAAACCAGTAAGAACAAGCTTTCTGAGTTTGGTATCGAGCTGCTCGACATTCGATTTAAGCGAATCAACTACAACGAAAGTGTCCGAGAGCGCATCTACGACAGGATGATTTCCGAGCGTCAGCAAATTGCAGAGCGATTCCGTTCCGAGGGGAACGGCGAAGCCGCCAAGATCCTTGGTGATATGGAGCGGGACCTGAAAAAGATCGAGTCAGAAGCCTACAAAGAAGTCGAGACAATGAAGGGGGAAGCGGATGCCAAGGCGACGGAAATTTACGCCAAAGCCTACAACGTTTCACCGGATGCTTCAGAGTTTTACCAATTCCTGAGAACGATGGAGCTGTATGACCAGATGCTGGGTGGCGAAAGCACAGTTATTTTGTCTACCGACAGCGATATGTTCCAGTATCTGAAAGAAGTTCAGCCGGTAAATAAAAAGCCGGCTCCGCGGCAGAACTTCCGCCCGGCTTTGCCGAATCAGTAAGGGCGGGCTTATTCAAATTCGCCGTCCCGGCAGGGCTTCGTCGTAGGTCATGTCGGGATTCGGCCCAAAGGGGGCGTCCTCCTCGAATGACTGAAAATCAAAGGCGAGCTGCTCTTCGGATTGGAGAGCCTGCTCCCAGGTAATTTCCTTACCGGTATAGGCGGCCATCCGATCCATCATCGCGAATAGGGTGGAATAGGCACCGCGCTCCGCTTCGTTGTGCGGCGTGTTATTCCGAATCGCGTCGAACAGGGCATCGTGCTCCAACTGATAGGAATTGGACCGGTCAATTTCCCGCCAGACCGGATTCTCTTCGCCGTGCAGTCGAATCATTCCACGCTGTTTGGAAGCCAGCTCGGCGTAGCCTTTGGTGCCGTGAATTTTTTCGCCAAACCAACTCCAGCATCCGGGAATGTGACGGTGCTGCGTGCTGACCATTGATCCATCGGCAAATTGGAAATCGGCACTAAAGTGGTCATAAATCTGTCCGTTCATCGGGCCCTTGCGAACGATGCGCCCCCCTTGCCCCTGGCAACTGACCGGGTTGGCTTCTTTTTTGATCCAGCGCACTACGTCGAATTCGTGGACGCTTTGCTCGACATTGAAGTCGCCGGCCAACCAGGTGAAATAGTACCAATTCCGAATCTGGAATTCGAGTTCACTCCAGCCAGGCTGACGTTGCTGACGCTTGTTCACATCGGATCGGCAATTGAAGATCTGAATGTGAGGCAAGTCCCCAATGATCCCTTCGTGAATTTTCCCGATGGCCGTCTGGTGCATCGTGCTATGTCGTCGATTCAGACCGACTCCGACTTTGAGCCCTTTGTCATCCGCCAGCTTTCCAAACTCCAACACTTTGCGAACTCCCGGCGCATCCACCGCGACCGGCTTTTCCATAAACACATGTTTCCCGGATTGAATCGCCGCCTCAAACTGAAACGGGCGAAACCCGGGAGGAGTGGTCAGGATCACCACATCCACATCGTCCAGCTCCATCACCTTGCGGTACGCATCCAGACCAATGAACTGACGCTCAGCGGGAACATCCACTTTTGAAGTATCATCGTCGCTATCGGCGCGACTACCTTTATCGAGAATTTCCCGGCTCCTCTGCAAAGCCTCGGCATCGATGTCAGCCATCGCAGTCAGCTTGTGCTTATCACCGGCCGCCAGAGCCTGAGCAGCTGCCCCGGTTCCCCTGCCCCCGCAACCGACCAAAGCAATCTGCAATTCCTCCGAGGACTCATCCTGAGAGTGAACCCCGGATGGAAAGGCGGCGGCTACCGCTGCGGAAGTAGCCAGGACAGAACCCGACTGCACAAACTCACGACGACTCTTTTTCATACCTTAGCCTAGCGCAAGCCAGACTTAGGTACCAAGGAAAGAGTAGACGACTCTGCGTGATCAGCTTCGAGCTTCGTCCGCCATCTTCTGAGCGACCATAGAAAGCTCAGCGGCTTTAAAAATGTGATCCTGTGTCATCGCATTTTCGGTACCGTTCAGTAGATCGAGAATCATTTCGCCGAAGAAAGGAAAACCCGTGCTGCCGTCGCAATCAATTTCCTGTTCTTCGTCGCCATTCACTAAGAACAACTTGTTGCCGGGTTCCTGACGGGCCAACGCAATGTATTTGCGAATTTCAATCGTGCCTTTGGTTCCGACAACAAATACCCGTCCGTCTCCCCAGACTCGCAAGCCATCCGGCGTCAGCCAGTCGATCCGGCAGTAGCAGGAAGCTCCGGTGTTCATGGTCAGAGATGTTTCCCCAAAATCTTCAAGACCCGGCTTGTCCGGAACGGTGAAATTTTCCACCCGGGCAAAATTGACCGTGCCATCCGTTGCTCCGGTGAAGGCGAGGAACTGCTCGAACTGGTGCGAGCCGATATCGGTGAGAATTCCACCGTATTTTTCTTTCTCAAAAAACCACTCAGGTCGGGCGTCTTTGGAGAGGCGATGCGGGGCAAGGTTAATCACCTGGAGTACATCACCAATAGCGCCACCCTGAATCAGCTCGGTCGCCTTCATTGAGGACTCATTGTGCAGCCGCTCGCTGTAGTAAACCATGTAACGCTTGCCGGTTTCCGCGACCGCTTGCTTTGCATCCTCGAGTTGCTCCAAAGTAGTGAACGGAGACTTGTCGGTGAAATAGTGCTTCCCGGCTTTCAGTACCTGAACACCCAGAGGACCGCGGTCACAGGGGACGCTGGCGGAAGCGACACATTGGGTTTCTTCGTCGCCGAGAATCTCATCGATGGAATCTACGGCTGTCGCATCCGGGTAACGCTCTAGAAAGTCCTTCACCTTTACCGGATCGGGATCGAACACATATTTCAATGTCCCGCCGGCATCGATCAGCCCATTGGTTTGGCCAAAGATATGCCCGTGGTCCAGACCAGTCACAGAAAACACAAAGTCGCCAGCTTCGACGACGGGTGGTAGTGTTTTGGAGGAGGGTGCGTAATCGTATCCGGTTTTTGCCATGAAAAGAACTAGCCCGATTCAACCGCTTCGCAAGCACGCGAGTGAAATGATTTTTGCATGAAAACGGTACTCCTGATCGCAATTGGCGGCGCAGTCGGCGCTCTTTCCCGTTGGGGACTGGCACGATGGGCCGATCAATGGCGTGGCGATACGAACTCGTTTCCGCTGGGAATTTTCCTCGCTAACGTACTGGGCTGTTTGTTATTTGGCTGGCTCGCTGGACTGGCGGAAAATCGTCAGCTTTTTTCCGACGCAGTAAAGATGGGAATCTTCACCGGATTCCTCGGCAGCTTTACGACTTTCTCTACCTTCGGTTGGAACAGCTTTGAGTTACTGCGTTCCGGACAAATCGGAATGGCGCTGGGCAACATAGCCGGCAGCGTAGTGATAGGCCTGTTGGCGGTCTGGGCGGGATATTCAATCGCCCGATAGCCACGCTAGTTTCTCTTTCGGAAGATGTAGTGGTTGTCGTTTGTGACAGCGACAAATTCCCAGGAACCATCAGTCTCGACTTCGGAAATGGTTCGTGGAAGAAGAGAAGTTTTCACGATTTTGTCGGCCAACTCTTTAGGGAAATTGATTTTTCCATCCTCACCGATCTCGATGCCCTGCTCTTCTGCCACTGCAGTGAAACCAACGTTGTCCATCATTGCAGCGTTGAGAACTTGATATTTATAACTCGGAGTTGCAGACCCAAATAATCCAAATCCAACAAGCAGATTCAGAAGGCCAACAATGAGGATCGCAACAAGGAGCAAAAGAATGGTATTTTTCATGTACAGTTAGGAAGGAGTGGGGAATGAATGTCACCAAATTTGGTCTGAATTGTAAAGCCTTAAGACTGGATCGCGGCCTGAATCAGAACAAAAAATCAGGCCGCCTTTTCCGTTTTTTCGGCGACAGCTCGACTGGCGAAACCAAAAATGCGGTCCAGAACGGTCGAAAGGGGACCGTTCGGATTGGAAAGACTGACCAGCAGAATAGCATCGGGTTTTGCTTTGCAGTAGGAATCTATATTTGCTGCAAAAGCTTCCGCCTCCAGCTTGTTCAACCCGGACAATGGATCATCCAAAACAAGCACGTCGGGCTGGTTTACCAACGCACGCGTCAGAGCAAGCTGCTTTCGTTGCAATAGCTTGAGTTGATTTCCCCCTTCAGAAATTGGCGTCTCCAATCCTTGCGGCAATGACGCGATCCATTCGCCCAGGCCGGAGACGGCTGCCATTTTTTCCACATAGGTTTTCTCAATATGGCTCGTTTCTTCTCCGGTAAGAATGTTGGAGAGGAGCGTGCCTTTGAGAATGGAGAAGTCCTGAGGCAGATAGCCGAGTTTGCCACCAATCTCGATCGAACCTTTGGTTGGCTGGAAGGCACCTGCTGCGACCCGGCAAAGTGTGCTTTTTCCTGACCCATGAGGACCAAAAAAGCCGATCTTCTCGCCCCGGGAGATCCTCATCGATACATCGCTGATCGCGTCACGAGACGCTCCGGGATAACGAAACGAAACACCCTTCACTTCCAGAAAAGTTTCACTGGGCTCTTCTTCCACTTCAGGCTCGTTTTGTCTTTCAAATCGAACGCTTTCTCCGAGAAACCGAAGCCGGATCATACGAAACAATGGTGCGGTTTTTACGATGAGAAAGACGCCAACGCTGGAGAGAATCAAGCAGGCAATCAGCTGACTGTAGTCCAGACGATTTTGAAAAAACCGGGAATACATCGGCAAAAGTGTCGCTACAAAAACGGCGCAGCGGAATCGATTGGCCCACTGTCTGGGAAAGGCCAGCAACTGTTGTAGCTTCGAAGTCGTGCAGAAGTACAAAACCAACAGACAGGTCGAGGCAGCAAATGGAAACGCCATCGACATGCCTCCTGTGTAGGCGGCCAGACCAAACAGAAAAGGCCAGGCCAAAAGGTCGAGTGCTGGTTTTACATGAGAAAACGAAAAGCTATTCGAGAAGTCGGACAGTTTCCTCCGCTTCAGGCCTCGCTTTTCCAGCAGGTCAAAAAGATCTGCGATACCGTGACTGAGTAGCGCGGCAATGAAAACTGCAATGCTGGCAAAGAGGAATGATGGACCTTCACCCGGCGGAACGGCCAGACGATATCCATGCATGGTAAACAGGGAAATCCAAATGAGGGCAATTGTCGCCACCAGAGATGCAATCACACTGGATTGATGGTTCCGAATGACACCGAAAAGATCTTTTGCAACGGACTTGATGGAATCAAGCGACAGCTTCCGGCGGGGAACTGCGCTGACCCCGGTGTGGGCTTTTTGCAAAAGTCGACCTTCAACAACAGACTCGCGACTATCGGGAAGACGGACCCGGAAACGGTTTTCCGCCGTTTTTTCCAAAAGGTATAGAAACCCCTGAGCATTGCCAGTTTCCAGCACAGCAGGCATGCTGGCGTTTGGGATCTCATCGAAATCCAGCTGTAAAATGCGGTATTTCTGATCGCGGATTTCTCCCAGAGCTTTACGGGCTTCCAGAAAATTGCGACGCCGATGACGCGACTCTGTAGTGAACCCCTCCTCCTCATGAGGTGGTGGGTAGAGTTCTTCCTGGCAGGCTTCAATCAGCGTGGAAAGCGGATGGTTTCGTTGTTTCTCAGACGTTTTCACGACTTTATGGGTTAATTTATAATAAAAACCATAAATATTATAAAATAAAGTCAAAAGTTCTGAAATCTTAATATTTCGTCCTGAACCCACGGATGTTGCTAGCGGTTTTACAGGCGAGATGGTCTTAGTCTTATTCCGCCTTTGATTCGCGAACCGCTTCTTCTCGCTGACGCTTGGTCACTTCGCGCACCTGAAAATCAATGTAAGCTTGCTCCAACTCCTTGTAGAGCGAGCCCACCTCTTTTCGGCTCTTCACCCGAAACTCCATCATATTCAGGTGGGTGGTGGCGGGGTAATGTTTCACTACCGCATTGGTCTGGAGATTGGTGACAGGTGAGATATTCCCCGACACGCTTTCAACCGCACTCTGTCCTTTTGCCGCTGGGTTCTTCGCCCGGTTTACGATTGTTGGTGCTTCAAGAGCATAGATTCGCATCAACACGCCTGCCTCCATTGCGATGGTCAGCTCGTGGACATGACCTCCTCCAATCACTTCGTAGTCCTGAATTCCAAATGAAATGACTTTAGCCAAAGGAACGAAGGCTTTTTGATTTTTCAGCTCAGCTTTCCAAAACTGTGGGTAAATTTTCCCGCCAATTTGGTATTCTTCCGGAGGCTCAGTGACGTTCACTTCGGATGTCTGCACCTGAGCATATAGTTCACTGCTCACGAACAGAAAAGAGAGTGACACGACAAAATTAGCGAACAGGTTTCGGTTCATTTGGATAGGTAGTCTGGAGTTGGTAGGAAAAGCGAGTCGATGACTCACCGACGGTGAAAAAATCTCCTGATGTATTCAAAGGTGACCAGGGAAGGTTCGCATCGTGCCGCACAATCTCATCTGGATCTGGAAAGCGACCGCGCTGAAATGGAGGATTGGTATATCTTCCCTTTGGTTCATGGATGACCCAGTCGCCTCGTATTCTGGGAAACGAGTAGGCTTCGTCCGGGTACGGTTCGGAAAAAATCGGTCTTGTTCGCGTTCTCCACGGGAACAAAGCCCGGAACTCACGTGCCGGGGAAAAGTCATCCGTCACGGGCGGATTCACCAAAATGAAATCACCTTTGCTCCGCTTCGGGTTCCTGAAAGAAAGTAGCCTTCGGAATACGATTCTACCTGGGCATCCAGCACCCGCGCTGTGAACCGATTCCAGAGTTCCCCTTTCGATGTATATCGAAAAGGATAATACCCGGCATAGCGCTCACGGTATTTTCTCTTCAGGCTTTCCACCGTTTTCTGATAGATCCGAAATTCGGTGCGAGTGATCACTCCTGTCCTTTCCTGTTCCCTGCTGGTCGGTGGGCAATGAACCTTTGCCAGCAATAACCGGGTATGCTGGTCATGGTCCCAGCGAAACACGAGGGTCGGCCAACCCGAAGACAAACGTGTCACACCGTTTGCCTGGGTAACGCTTCGTTCGATCCCGCCTTTCGGACTGGTCTCCGAGTAAAACACCCGCAGGCTTACATCAGCTCTTCTATCAGGATAAGGTTTCGATTCTGCTGTGATCTCAATATGAGGGACCTCCAGACTTTCTCCGTCTCTTTCGATTTTGTTTACCCACTTCCAGCCATGAAGTTTCGCCAATTCTCTGGCACCTGACTCGCGACGTGCCATTCCTTCGAGCAAGTGCAAAGCATCGTCAGCATCCCTTACCGATTCTTCTTCTATTGCGCGATTCAGCTTCTGCTCAATCCCGTCTGCAACAGCTAGATTGGTTTCGTAGAGCCAAAGATAAATCTCTGTACCGGGATGATCAGCAGACTCCCCTGCCGTCAAAAGAGCTGTCCACACCAAGAGTGTCGCCGCCCACTTGTATCCACGACCCTTTGCCCTCACGGGAAAATGATCGCGCACACGGAAGCAGAAATCCAGTCGAATCGATTTCGGCTAGTAGCTCTTGGCAAAAATCACCCTTCCTTCGGCAGGTTTTCCCGTATAGATGCAAGTGCCCGCTTCTCCGCGAAGAGTCGCATCATCCGGAATGCATCGGACTGTGACCTTCAGTTCCTTTTGCAAAGCCTCTTCATCTTCAGCGGTGCCTCCCCAGGGGACCAGAGCGAATCCACCATGGATTTCCGGTTTGTCGGAATTTTCCGGTGTGAAGAACTTACGGAATTCATCCATAGAGCTGATTTCCACCAGATGGGAATCACGAAATTCGCGTGCTCTCGCGAGAAGGTTATCCTGAATGTCCTGCAACGTATCTACGATTCCAGCTACGGCTTCATCAGTAGGGAGAAACGCTTTGTCTTTGGGACCTTTGTCGCGACGAACAACCGCCACTGAACCCTTCTCCAAATCTCTTGGGCCAATTTCGATCCGAACTGGAACACCTTTTTTGATCCACTCCCAATTCTTAACGCCTCCTCCAATGTCGCGCTTATCAATCTCCACGGTGACGTTGTCACCGTGAAAGGATAGCTCCTGCAAACGCGCGGCGAGCTCTTCACAGGCTCCGAATACTGACTCTTCATGTTCCGGCTTGGGAACGACTGGCAAGATAACCACATGCGTAGGAGCGACCCGTGGAGGCAGCACCAAACCATCGTCGTCAGAGTGTGCCATCAGCAGGGTTCCAATCATGCGGGTGCTCACTCCCCAGCTGGTAGTCCAGGCAAATTCGCGTTTTCCTTCCCGGCCCTCAAACTCGATACCGGCAGCCTTGGAAAAATTCTGTCCAAGAAAGTGGGAGGTCCCTGCCTGGATGGCTTTGCGGTCCTGGACCATCGCCTCGACCGTGAACGTATTCAGCGCCCCGGGAAACCTCTCTGCCTCAGTTTTTTCTCCGGCAATCACAGGAACGGCAAGATGATTGGTCAGAAAGTCTTCGTAGACACGATGCATCAGCCGGGTTTCCTCCATTGCCTCATCCGCTGTCTCGTGGGCGGTATGCCCTTCCTGCCAGAGGAACTCTGCAGTTCGCAGAAACAAACGCGGCCGCATTTCCCAGCGCATTACATTGGCCCATTGATTGATCAACAGAGGCAAGTCTCGGTAACTTTGCACCCAACGCGCAAACGCCGCACCGATAATGGTCTCGGAGGTCGGGCGAATGACATACGGTTCGGTGAGTTCGCCGGAAGGAACCATCTTTCCGTCTTGCAGCTCCAGGCGATGGTGGGTAACCACTGCACATTCCGTGGCAAATCCTTCCACGTGGGTGGCCTCTTTTTCCAGATAACTCACCGGAATCAGGAGCGGGAAGTAGGCATTTTTATGACCGGTTTCTTTAAACATACGGTCCATCTGCTGCTGGATTCTTTCCCACAATCCATAGCCCCACGGCTTGATAACCATACAGCCGCGCACTTCGGAATTTTCCGCTAAATCCGCTGCCCGTACAACTTGCTGATACCACTCGGGAAAGTTCTCATCACGAGTGGGAGAAATCGCATTTTTCTGTCCTTTTGCCATGGTGACGGGACAGTAGTCGCCGATCCGGGAATTGCCAGTTTCGAATTTCTGAACTACAGAATACGAGTGAAAGTTCGCAGTCTCTACATTGCCCCCCAGCACAACTACTACGGCCGTCACGGCAAGGGCTCGGCCGGGGTGGAAATCCAGTCGGTCGATCAAATCGAACTGGTTGCCGGAAAGGGAATCTGTGGAGACAGGTTCTTCGATTACAAAGAGGACTACAAGGGCCAGATTACTTTCTTCAACCATGCCACCTGGAAGTCCCTGTGCGATCAATTCGCTGTCTTCGACAAGGATGCATCCGTGTTCCGGAGAAACGTCATTCTCGAAGACGAGGGCCTCGATCTGAATGAATGGATTGGAACCGAGTTCGAAGTTCAGGGGATTACCTTTTCCGGTTCCGAAGAAGCGGCACCCTGCTACTGGATGGACGAAGCTTTTTGCCCGGGCGCACACGAAGCGCTCAAGGGAAACGGCGGTTTGCGAGCCCGCATCCTTACGGATGGCGTGTTGTCTGTTGATTCCGACTAGCTCTTCTCCGCTTTTTGCGCCAGAGAGTGAGGGATCGGAACGCTGATCCGGAAACAAGTCATGACACCGGGCTGACTGGTCACTTCCACTCTTCCCTGGTGTGCCTCCACAGCACGCTTCACAATAGACAATCCGAGACCCGTTCCTTTCACAGTTTGGGCGTGGCTCTTGTCGACCCGGTAGAAGCGTTTGAATACTTCCGGCAAATCAGCTGAAGGGATTCCAACGCCATTGTCGATCACCTCAATAATATGTTTGTCGGGGTTCTTCTTCGGACTCACGCGAACCGTAATTCGAAGCCCGGCCTGTTGATTCTGCTTCAATGCATTCTCGATCAAATTAAAGATAATCTGGTCAAAGTAGAAGCGGTCCCCATAAAAGTGCTGAGCCTCTTCTGAATCAGGCAGATCAATCGTTACCTTGGCTTTCTGATTATCAATGATCGGCTGAAGCTGTTCAACAATTCCTCCAATACATTCTTCCCAGGAAAAGCTCTCCCGATTCAGCTTATCGAACACGGACTCTGCATTTTCCAATTTGGAAATGGTCAGCATGTCTTCCACGATTCTCGTAATACGCTCGGTATGCTTCTGAAGCAGCGAAATTACGTGAGGATCATCGACTTCATCCTCCAGGACTTCGAGATATCCGGATATAATTGAAAGCGGGGTGCGAAGCTCGTGAGACGCATTCGCCACGAAGTCTTTGCGAACCTGATCCGCCCGCAACTCGGTAGTTACCTCCCGCAACAAAACCCATGCGCCTGACCCGAGACTCAGCGATAAGTCCAATGGCTCGGCTTGGACGATGAAAGTTCTGCCTGAATTCGACAGAGTTATCTCATCCTGCATCTTCGTACCGGTCTCCATGGCGAGAGCCACGGTCTCGTTGATCCGATGATCGCGACAGACTTCGATCAGTTGGGTGCCAGTGTGATCTCCTTCTCTGGTAAAAACTTTGCGTGATGCCTCGTTGGAGTAGCGAATTTCCTCACGCTCGTCGACGATGAACAGAGCGTCTTCAATCTGGTTCAAAACATAGTCCAGCAGCGTAAACTGCCCATTCGCGATCGCTTTCTGCAGATCAGACTCAGCAACGAAATCGACTACAGCTGCGCTCAGCCGAGTGAGCCTGTCCTGGTTGGTGGCAGGATGCATCGAGCCGGCGTCTGGAAGCTCCTCAGAGCGCAACGCAGCCGTGAGCGATTCAATCCCTTTCCTGAGGGTAACCAGTCGCCAAATGTACCAGCCACACAAGATCAACAGGATAACTATGATTGCCGTTTCCACACCGCTAATTTGACGACTCTTTGTAACGATACCCTACAGACCGAACAGTTTCAATGCAGGCGCCGTATTCACCCAGCTTCGCGCGAAGGCGTTTGATATGCGTGTCCAGCGTGCGGGTTTGAGTTTGGTTACTGTATCCCCAAACTTTCTCCAAAAGCTCGTCCCGTTCGCGAGTTGATCCGGGGATTTCGATCAGCATGTGAAGAAGCTTAAACTCGGTAGAGGTTAAATCGATTTCTTCTGCATTGAGATAGAATTTCAAATTGTTCTTATCGAGCCGGAAGGGTCCCACCTCAATTACGCTGCCGCCTTCCACCGCCATGGTCCGGCGTAAAATATTACGCACCCGAAGCACCAGTTCTTTCGGGCTGAAAGGTTTGGTCATGTAATCGTCGGCTCCCAATTCCAGACCGGCGATTTTCTCATCCATTCCACCGCGGGCAGTCAGCATGAGAATAGGGATCTTTGATGTCCTCGCCTCCTTGCGCATTGACTTGCAGACGGAAATCCCGTCCTTTCCCGGCATCATCAAATCCAGCACTACAAGGTCTGGCTGATGCTCGGAAGCCATCTTCTCGCCTTCCAGACCGTCCGGCGCCTCAAGGGTTTCAAAACCCTCTTTCTGGAGCTTCATTGCAAGCAGCTCGCGAATGTCCTGTTCGTCGTCTACGATCAGAATTGTTGGCATAATGGAGAAATTCTAGATTGAACTGAAAGGTGAAAACTATCCAACCATTTTGCTTCTTTCAGAAACGTAGCGTTGTGACAAGTTTGTCACTGCCATCTAAAATAAAATGGCTACCATTACGTCCGCTCGAAATGGGTCTCCTTTAATCGGCCCAGGCACCTTATGAAATTGCTCACACTTTGTATGTTACTCCTGTTTGGATGGTTTGAAACGACCATTCAGGCGGAGACACCTGTTTCTCGACGACCAATTACGATCCGGGCAATCGAAGGGCTGCAATTCGACCCCCCGAGGGTCAAAGCAGAACCAGGCCATAAGGTGCTGATTCGTTTCATCAACCGCGACCCGAGTGACCAACCTCACAACCTCCTGATTCTCAAACCGGGATCACTTGCTGATGTGCAAGCGGCCTCGATGAAAATCACCTCAGAGTCCGAGAAAAGAGGTTATGTGCCAGAGCACGATGCAATTCTTGCAGCAAGTAAGCTGCTGATTGCAGATCAATCAGACGAATTTTACTTCACGGCTCCCGAAGAGGACGGAGTCTACCCTTTTGTCTGCACCTATCCGGGACACGCAATGGTGATGTACGGAGCGATCTACGTGGGGGAAAAATGGGGTGACCTTGAGAAAGACCCCAATGTCTCGCAATTGGCGAAGGATCGACTGAAAAGGTTATCAGAGACGGGAAGCGAGATTACACGCCCCTTCGTAAAACGGCTGTTTATTGAGGAAGCCGGTCCTGCAGCGATCGCGGTAGCACTGGACTCCGACATCAATTACTGCTGGGATGCGGGTAACTGCCGATTGCGTTTCGCATGGAAAGGCGAATTTCTGAAAGCTCGCGATAATTCACGATCCAACGGAAATTACCAGAATGTTGTGGCCGGAGAGAAATTCTGGGACGGGAACGGTGACGAGAATACCTTCGCTATAAAGGTGGATCAGAGCTCGGCGAATCCGGAGTTTAAAGGCTATCGGCTTGTCGCGGGAATTCCGGAGTTCCGCTATCTCGTCGACGGCCTCGAAGTCACGGAATTCCTAAAAGCAACGCCAGTTGGCTTGATCAGCCAAATCAAAGTGAAGAATGCGAAGAAGCCGATCCATTTCTACGCCCCCGGAGCCGTCACTTCCTCTAAAGGAACTCGACAGGGGGATTACATCACCATTGCACCAAAGGATGCTACCGACTTTCAACTTAGTTACCCTGCGAACTAACCCAACCTCATGAAGAGTATTATTTTTCAGTCACTCTTTTCAGGGCTCTTTGCGATTGCCTGTTTTGCCGATCATCCGGCGTATCGCGTGCAATCGATCAAGACCGAGCCCGGAAAAGATCCACAAGTGGGCGGGCTTGATATTTTGCCAAATGGCAGAATAGCCGCTGCGTTTCACGATGGCGAGATTCGCGTTTACGATCCCGAATCTCAACAATGGTCTCTGTTTGCGGAAGGACTGCACGAGCCTTTGGGACTACTTGCCGAGAACGACAATACTATCACCGTGGTTCAGCGCCCGGAGATGACCCGGATATCCGACACTGATGGGGACGGCAAAGCCGATCTCTATGAGACGATCTGCGATGACTTTGGCATGAGCGGCAACTATCACGAGTTCGCTTTCGGACCCGTCAAAGATGCAGAGGGAAACTACTTCATCAGCCTGAACGTTGCCTCCAACGGTGCCCCGATTCGCAAAGAGATTCGAGGCAAGTGGCTGGAGCTCGGTTTGCCCAGAGACAAATTCTACGCTTCCCGGGATGAATGGAAAGACGGCCTAAAAAAGAAAGCAGGCCGAATGTATTCCCGGGTTCCCTATCGGGGATGGGTCGTAAAAGTCGACGGGAAAACCGGCGAGATGATTCCCTGGGCGTCCGGGTTGCGATCACCAAATGGTCTGGCTTTTGACAGCAATGGGAAACTATTCGTTTCCGACAACCAGGGAGATTGGCTAGGCACTAGCAAGCTCTATCATATTCAGAAAGATCACTTCTACGGGCATCCGGCCAGTTTACCCTGGAAGAATGGATATACCGGCGCTGCATCTGTCGATCTGAAGGCAGAAGAATTGGAATCCTTGCGGACACCTGCTGCTGTTTGGTTCACGCAAAGCACGATGGCGAATTCGCCCACTCAACCGATTCTGATTCCCAAAGGCTTCGGGCCATTCGAAGGTCAAATGTTGATCGGTGAGATGAACAAATCCCGCATCATCAGGTTGATGCTCGAAGAGGTAAACGGTGTGACTCAGGGAGCCTGCACACCGCTGATTGATGGAAACGGTTTGGATATGGGAATCAACCGGTTGGTGTTTGATGGTGATGCGAACCTAATCGTTGGACACTCCCACTTGTCTTGGCCGGGTGGCGAAGGCATGGCGAAGGTATCCTTCCACGGCGAAGGCAAATACCAGGACGTTAAAGCGATCCATGTTACTTCTGATGGATTTGAAATTGAGTTTCTCCAGGCCATCGAAGATCAAAGTGCTTTGGCTCAGATAAAATTGAATCGCTACACCTTTGACTACCACTCTGACTATGGCTCCAGCCAGATCGACAAGGAGGACTTGAAAATTTCACTCACTCCCGGCGACGATACCAACAAGCGTTTTCAGGTTGATCTGTCAGTTCCTCATAAACAGGACTTTTGCTACGAGTTTACGCTGCCGATGTGCACCAACTCCTTGCTCTGCTACACCGTTCGCCAGATACCGGGCGGTTTCCAAAGTGTTGAATCGAAAGACACGCCAGCGAAGAACTACGACTGGGTTGATTTGCTTGGGGACGACAACTTGGAGCTCTGGCGAAATGGCTCAAAAACCAGCCGCAACAAGCATCCGGAGGTAGGTAATCTGTGGGTAGTTCGTGATGGCGTTTTATCGCTCGATAAAAGCAAAGACGGCCGGGGCGGTCATATCATCACAAAGAAAGACAGCTATTTTGATTTCGAACTGAAATTCGAATTCATGATTAGCAAAGAGGGCAACAGCGGAGTGAAATACCGGGTTAACGAGCAGACCGTCGGTTTGGAATATCAGGTATATGACGACGCCACGTCAAAGGTCCCAAAGAACAGCGTTGCTTCGCTTTACAACTTAAAGGCACCCTCCGCCGACAAGAAAGTCAACACTCCAGGCAAAGAGTGGAATAGCGGCAGAATCATGGCTGTTGGTAACTCGATTCAACATTGGCTGAATGGCGAGGTCGTCATGGAAATCGAGTTCGACTCGCCTGAATGGAAAGAAACCTTCCAGAAAAGCAAATATAAGGAAGAGGAAGGGTTTGCCCGTTCACCCGGTCCCATTTTGCTCCAGGATCACGGTAGCAATGTAAAGTACCGTAACCTTCGAATCCGGGAAATCATGCCGACTGAGTGACGTCGGCCAAACGACTCCTGCTGCTCCGCCAATTACCGCAAACCCTCGCGCTCGACGATAGGGATTCGATCCTGCAATCGGGTCAGAAAATGAAACAGGCGCAGTCGCCAGCGAATTGCCCAAATCTCATCCAGTCTTCCGGCGAAAACTGCGTTTAACGCACAGGGCAACCGCAACATCTTGCGGGGGTTCATCAGAATTTCGAAAAAGCCCGGCCGGTAAAACCCCTCAATCAGCTCGCGAAATACCCGCATGTGTTTGCGCGCTGTCTTCTCATAGCGCTTCATAGGTGCCGACATAGCCGCGCTTTCATCGCTATCCAGAGTTTCAATCAAAGCTGCCGCGCCATGCTTGCCCATCATCATCGCGAGATAGACACCAGAAGAAAAGATAGGGTCAATAAATCCGGCGGCATCGCCGATCCGGAGAAGTCGATCGCTGGCAAGGCGGCGATTTGAATACGAAAAATCGACCATCGTTTTCAGGTCCATCGCCATCTCGGCACCCTCAATTCGATCCCGCAAGGCAGGGCTCTCCGAGACAAACTGATGAAAGTGCTCCTCTGGTTTCAAATCGGACTCCTTGAGAAGTTCCTTGTCGAAAACCACACCAACGCTGCTTCTGTTGTTTCCCAAAGGAATCAGCCAAAACCATGCTTTCGGATGGCGAAAAATCTGGATATCTCCTGCTTCGCGATCAGGTAACTCTTCCACTCCTTCGAAGTGAGTGAACACCGCAATTTTCCGGAGCCCGGGATGCACATTTTTCAGATTCTCCCGGTTCCCGGTGAAATTCACTGTGCCCGTAGCATCGACAAGAAACTTTCCCTGAAAGGTCTCCCCTGCCTCCGTCGTAACTGATGCAGCTTTTGCATCAATGTTATATCCTTTCACCGCAGTCTCCTCCATTACCGTAACCCCCATCTCTCTGGCTCGGTCCATCAGGATTTGATCAAACCGAGCCCGCTCGACTTGAAACGCACTGTCTACTTCAGTAAAACTGCCGTTATCGAAAACCACTTTGAGTAATTTTGCGCCGTTCCAAAGCCCGAGCTGGGCTCCGGTTTTTTTCATAAAGCCGGCACTTTTTAACTCATCAAGAACTCCCAGCTCCTCAAAAACCTCACGGTTGTAGGGCAACAGGGACTCACCAATATGGAACCGGGGAAATTTCTCTTTCTCCAGTAACAGAACCTTACGACCTGCTTTGGCGAGATAAGTGGCCGCAGTGGAACCCGCCGGACCTGCACCAATGATTACGGCATCGTATGCAGGGTCTGAGGAAGAGTTCATGGATTTACGCTTTGCTTCGGTGGGCTTCGATAGCCTTTGCGATAGTCGTTACGTTTTCCACGATAGGTCGGGCCATCTCAGCATCCTCAATTTCCAAATTAAAGTGCTTTTCCAGCGCCACAACGAGCTGCAATGCATCTACCGAATCGAGTCCCAGACCTTCCGGTCCAAAAAAAGGAAGATCGTCTTCAATCTCTTCCGGAGTTTCCTCCAGCATCAACTCCTCGATGACGACTTCTTTGATGCGATTTTTTAGCTCTGCCTGATCACTCATTTGTGCGTGGGAAAACCCACAAAGGTAGTGAAAAAAAAGCAGGCGTCAAAGCGGGAGTGCCGTTGTTTTCTCTCTAAGTTTTCTCCGGAGAGGTATCAATCCGATAGCCCGAACGGTGCAAACCAAGCTTCACCAACAATGCCCGGGCTTCTCGACCCCATTTTCGACTCTGCTTTTCGATTGCCAGAGTAAACCGACTGATCACTGAGTCTTTCTTCACTGTAACCTGTCGAATCCGGTATTCGCCATTGTTGAAATGGAATTTGTACAGCTCAGCTCCATTGAGAAAATCATAGATTCGAGCACCGCGCTGACCCTGGTCTTCCATAATCAATGCCATCAAGCAGGTTCCCACCCGGTAGTTGTGATGTTCCTCCCGGTAACCACCAAGCCACGAAAAGTAGGTATCAAAATTCCTGAGACCAATCTCAAAACCCATTAGCCCATGCTGTTCAGATTCCAGAGTGTAACAAAGAAGAAGGCCCGGCTGCTGCTCCATCACATTCTGAAGAAAGTCAGAAACCCCGGGACGCACAAACAGGGAATCGCTGCCATGACGCTGCTGGTGAATCTCCGCAATTTGTCTCATCAGGTCTGGATCGAAATCAACCGTGCAGTTCAACTGGACGTCGCACTCTTCGCGTAAAATCCGCAATCGACGGCGCACTTGCTTTCTTGTCGATTTCGAGAAATTCCCGGTGATCTTCTGCAAATCTCCTTCGTGCAGCAGATCCAGATACGGACAAGGCCCTCGATCCCGATCATCAACGCAAAAGCCCGGGAATTCGTTATCTGTGATGGCCCGATAGATTCGCCCTTCTGAGTGCAACTTATGGAACCGGAGGTAAAAACCATTCTCACTGGCCCAGTGAAAAAGCTCACTAACGGCCCGATTCAACCGGCCTGCAGAAGGAGCGAGAACATCCTGAAAGTCACAGATCTCAGACCCTATGAAACTGAGCTCCCGGCCCGAAACCAAAAGAGGGAACAAGGCCTCAATTCCGAAAACGGTTTCATAAGCGGCCAACAGCCATTCCTGATCAGGCTCGATCAGATGATTGATATATTGCTCAATCCAGGCACTCTGCGAGAAGGGAATCGCTGTTTCTCTGGCTTGCTGATCCCACCAAAACCGAAGCAAACGAAGCTTCTCCTTTGATTGAATAATCACAATTTCACCACCGCTGTTTTGCGGTCGAGTATGACTGGCAGCAAATCGCTGTTTGAGAAAAGGACGGGTGGACATCACGCAGAGGGCAAAAGTCTGCGCAAAATTATGGTAATTTTATCAAATGATCAAAATTATAATTTCAGAATTGCTTCCCAGCCATGGTTTTTTCGCATT
>JAHDCN010000344.1 GCA_020629815.1 Verrucomicrobiota bacterium | reverse complement strand
CCTGCCTGTTGACCGGGCGCTATTCCTGGCAGCTGGAAGAGTCCTGCAATCACAATCCTTTTCTGGGTGATCAGTGGCAGTTTTACCCTTTTCTACTGGAAGCAGAGGGCTACCACATCGGCTACACTGGCAAAGGCTGGGGTCCGGGTACCTGGCGTGGGTATGATGGTTCTCGAAATGGTAAGCTCCCGAATCCGGCCGGCTATCCGTGGAACGAGTTGAACAAGAAGCCGCCTTACAAAGGGATCAGTTCGACTGACTACGCAGCCAACTTCGAAGCCTTTCTCAAGGCGACGGATTCCGATCAGCCTTTTTGTTTTTGGCTGGGAACCAAGGAGCCTCATCGGGGCTATGGGCTGAACAACTGGAAACTCGACAATCGTGATCTGTCCAAAGTGGAAGTGCCGGCCTACTACCCGGACAACGAAACGATTCGTGGCGATCTGGCGGATTATGCGATTGAGGTGGAATGGTATGACCAACACATCCAAAAGGCTCTGGCACATTTGGAAGCGGCCGGAAAACTGGAAAACACCATTATCATCGCCACCTCGGATCACGGCATGCCATTTCCCCGGGTGAAGGGGCAGCTTTACGACGACGGATTCCGGGTGCCGTTTGCGGTTCGCTGGGGCGACAAGGTCAAAGCAGGACGCACGGTAAGTGATTTCATCACCTTTCCGGATTTGGCACCAACTTTGTTGGAGATCACAGGCATCGAAGCGCCAGCGCAAATGACGGGGCAAAGTTTTCTGCCGCAGCTGGAGTCAAAGGAATCGGGGCGAATTGATGAAAAGCGCAATTTTACTCTATTGGGCAAAGAGCGTCATGATATTGGCCGGATGAAGGGCGATCACTACTCCGCCACGTATCCGGTGCGGGCTCTGAGAACGGATGACTTCCTGTATGCGCGAAACCTCGAGCCAAAGCTTTGGCCGGCTGGTGATCCGGAGTTTGGCTACAAGAACTGTGATGCTTCCCCTACCCGAAGCTACCTGACCGATGTGGCACAAGGTTCGGACGAAGATCGCTTTTATCAGATGAGCTTTGGCAAACGCCAACTCGAGGAGCTGTATGACATCAAAAAAGATCCTGACTGCGTCAACAATCTGGCTGCGGTTCCGGAGTATCAGGAAACCTGCGCAACCATGTGGCAACAGCTGCAGGAAAAACTCACAGCTCAAGGTGATCCACAAATTCTCGGCAAGGGAGAGGTCTTTAATTTTTACCCCTACGCCAAGCAGGATAAAGAGAAGCAACTCTACGAGCCAAAAGCCGTCGATAGCTTGCAACGTTTTGCGGAATCTGAATTCGCCGAAGCCGGCTTCGAGCCGATCTTCAATGGCAAGGATTTCACGGGCTGGGATTCTCATCCGGGAAGCTGGGAAGTGAAGGATGGTGAGATTCGCTGCACCGGGTCGAACGAGAAAAAGAACTGGCTGATCTACCGAAAAGAGGAACTCGCTGATTTTGTGCTTCGGCTCGAGTTCAAGTGGACCGCCGGAAACTCAGGAGTGCAGATCCGAAGCGATGATCTCGGCGACTGGCAAATTTACGGCTACCAGGTGGAAATTGCGCAACAACCGAAGATGGGGCTGTGGCATCATTCTCTGTTGGAGCAGGAGCACCCGAAGAAGAAGGCTCGTCACTTGATGTCGATTGCCGGTGAGGCCGCGTTGATCAACAAAGAAGGAATCCGAACCAACACCAAACTGGTCGAGTCACCGGAGGAGGTTCAGGCGATTTACAAGGAAAACGAGTGGAACACGATGGAGATCACTGCCGTCGGAGACACGCTCACTCAGCGAATCAACGGCAAGGTGTTTGCCATTTTAACGGATCGAGATTCCGAGATGCGCCGTAACAAGGGGTGGGTTGCGTTACAAGATCACGGCAAGGGCTGTTTGGTTTCGTTTCGGAACCTGCGGGTGAGGAAACTGGATTTCTCAAAATAGATGTAAGGAATTTTCTTCCATCCCGTCAAAAACAACTGGAATTATTGCAGAAACTAATACTAACTAACCATGATGAATAAAATTACTAAATTTCTCGCACTCGCACTTGCTATTGCATCCATGACACTGGTCGGCTGTGTCACTACTGGTGGTGACTGCTGTGGATCTTGCGGAGGTTCCGCTAAGTCCAGCTGCTCAAGCACCTGCAGTCACTAAGTGCCTGTTTATCCCGTTCCGGGATTACACAAATTATTTCAAGAAGCGGCGTCCTTTGGAGGACGCCGTTTTTTGTGTAGCGCGAAAGCGATCTACGATTCGATCGAACGCAGCTCCACCTCAAAGATCAGTGCGGAATACGGAGGAATGTCGGAGCCCGCTCCACGCTCCCCATAGGCAAGATATTGCGGAATGAAGAACTGAAATTTTGCTCCCTCCTTCATCAATCGCAGTCCTTCTTTCCAGCCCTGGATTACTCCTCCAACCGGAAAGCGGGCTGGTTCACCTCGCTCATAGCTGGAATCAAATGGGATACCATCGATAAAGGTGCCTTCGTAGTCGACCTCGACCAGAGAATCGGGACCGGGACATTCCCCTTCCCCGGCTTCTATCACCCGGTATTGGAGGCCCGAATCTGTGGTGACCACATCATCCTTCCTGGCGTTCTCGGCCAGCCAGGCTTCACCCTCTGATTTGTTCTGCACCTTGCGATGCTCGTTCACGAGGCGGGTTGCGGTCAGGTAATCCTTGGTGTCTATGGACCGAACCGTTTGATTCTCATCATCCTGAATCGCCTGCCGAACGGTCTCTTCATCGAGAATTGAATCGTCCAGCGCTTCGACACCATTTTTAACTCCGAGTTTGTAACTGACGATTTGAATTGCTTCTTCAATTTCCATTTTTTCTTTTACCGCGTAATCTCCGGAATCGGGGCACCTTCAGCAATTTCTTCGCCCTGCCAAATCAGTTTCCCGCCTTTCTCGTAGGTTAGAATCCGGGATGAACTGTTCGGCGCAGGCTTGCGATTTTCCTTCGGGATGTATTTCCGGTGCTCGGCAATGATGTCGGCATACTTTTCGTCCCCGGCGAGATTCTTCCACTCGTTGGGGTCGTTCTTCATGTCATACAATTCTTCCGAGCCATCGGCATAAATGATGTAGCGCCAGTTCTCGGAACGGATTCCGTGGTTGTCGTGATTGTGAGTGGTGATCGCCGGCTGCTCGCGCTTGGTGGCGGCGTCTTTCAGCTGTGGCATCAGGGAAATTCCTTCGAGTCCTTCTTTTTCTCCCAGACCACAGAGTTCGACAAGGGTCGGATAAATATCGAGCAACTCAGCTGGTTGGGTGCAGGTCTGCTCCCCTTTTACGCCCGGTCCGGCAAACAGCAGCGGCACGCGGGTGCCATCATCCCATAGGGTATTTTTGCCAGTGATCTCCTTTTCACCGATATGCCAGCCATGGTCTGACCAGAGCACAATCACCGTGTTTTCCCGAAGGCCATTCTT
>JAHDCN010000343.1 GCA_020629815.1 Verrucomicrobiota bacterium | reverse complement strand
AGTAGTCCGCCTGCCTCTGGTAAAAGTCATACAAGCGGGCTTCGTTGACGGTTTCTGATGCAAGTCGGTAGGACTCCCGTCCGGCTCTGGTGTCGGCAAAAGGATGCACCGCTGGATCTGCGACGTTCTTTTTTGGTGCTTGAGCGGAAGCCCAACCGAACAACAGACCGGAGAAAACGAGAAAAAGAAAACCGCGAATCATCGGCGAACGCTAGCGCTGTCTTCCGCAAACGAAAGAGCGAAGCGGGCGCAAGACCGCCATGTTTAGAGGATCAATCTCATGTTTCGGTGTGGAATCCCGGCCTCGTCGAATTCCGGACCTTCCGCGACAAAACCAACCTTTTCATAAAAGCCAATCGTCCAGCTTTGCGCATGCAGAGTCAGTTCACCCATTTGCTGCTCCCGTGCCTGTTCAATCAGAAATTCCATCAGAGCCCGGCCGACTCCTGTTTTCCGCCAATCGGATAGAACTGCGACCCGGCCAATTTTTGCTTCCGGCAATAATCGGGCCGTACCGATTGGCTCGCCGCTTTTCTGATCCAGCGCCAATGCATGGAAAGAAACCGGATCGGAGGCATCGACCTCGATCTCATCCGGGACCTTTTGTTCCTCCACAAACACAGCTGTGCGCACAGCGAGCAAAAGTTCGCGGTGCGTGTCCCAGCTTGCCGGTTGAAGATGGAATGGACCTGTTCGCATCAATTGGTTCTCTCTCAGAGCTTTGACAATAGGATTGAAATCTTCTGTAATTGCCGAATGGGAATCAAGCTCTCCGTTTTTCTTTTTATCACCGCTTATTGCACACTTTCTTTGAAGTTGGGTGCTGAAGAATCTATTCCAAAATCGGGAACGACTCACCCCACAGAACCGACCTATCGCCTTGTCTGGCAGGAAGAGTTTTCCGGTGAAAAACTGGACCGCTCAAAGTGGAGCCCGGAAGACGATACCTACATCGGAAAATACGGTCATGGAAATGGAGAGTCACAGGCCTACATCGACGCAGAGGGCGATACCTTCTATGTGAAAGATGGCAATCTGACCATTGTCGCTCATCATGATCCCGGGAAAAAATATCCTCTGCGGGACAAGCCCGGCGGCGAAGTAAAAAAGGAGATCGACCACCTGCCTTTCCGGTCTGCGAAGATACAAACCAAAGAGCTGGCTTCCTTTACCTACGGAATCTTCGAGGCGCGGATTCGAAATCCGACCGACGCGAACGGGGAAAAAACTGCCATTCCGACCTGGCCGGCATTCTGGATGCTTCCGGAAGAGAAAACGGCTCCCTACAGTGGCTACTGGGATCAGGCAGCTGCAAAAAACAAGCGTGAATGGACTCACAGCACCTGGCCTTACAGCGGGGAGATCGACATCATGGAAATGTCCGGAAGGGCAACACGTCTTTACCACGGAGGAGCGGTGTTTCACAAAAGCCCGAAGAACTGGACGGTGGGCCACATCGGCTGGTATTCCCACTATCGCCGCTACGACGGAGCGATCGATCCGAAACAATGGCTGGCCGATCAGGTTCTGGATGCCTCACTTCAGCCGAAGCCCGGGGAGAAATCGTATCCACAGGACTATCAGATCTTTGGCTGCAAATGGACCAAGGACCGGATCGTTTTCATGCTCAATCACCAGGAATGGGGACCGGGCCTGGACCTTACAGATCCGAAAAAATTCGGTGACCGCAATCTATACAACGACTACCCGTTTTACCTGATCCTGAATCAGGCAATCGGTGGCACCTATTTCGGAGTTTGGGGTCCAAACAACAAAGGTCCCGACAAAAAGGGAACCAACGAACTCTATGACTTTTCGCTGTTTCCCCAGTTTATGCATATCGACTGGGTAAGGGTTTATCAGCAGGAATAGTTTCTTTTGACGCACTCGGTGAGGAACTTTCAATCGCCCCCGCCCATCCTCAACAATCTCAGTTGAGTTTGCTTAAGAATGCCGTAAATTATGGAAATTTGAAATAGTAATCAACTTCATGAGTAATGGTATCGTATCGATTTGGGATTCCTTTTCCGACGGGAAACGGGGATGGATGATCGGAGGCCTGTTACTTACCATGTTTGGCGTCGTATGGCATGGCGGCGAGCGCGGTGTTTTTAAGCAAAAGAAGGATATCTATGGCGAACGGGAATTCGTCACTGAGTCTGAGTATGCACAAAATGGAAAAGTAGACCGAATTGCTCTTCCAACTGCGCAATACTCTGCAGAAGAACCGGCCCGGGAGAGAATCGCAAACTTCAAGCTGCCAAGTTGGGGAAACACTGCAATTCAACTTGGTTTCAGCTTTCTGGTCGCCATGGTCGTTGGAGCTCTGCTCCGTGCCTTTATTCGTACCATGCTGGCTATTCTTTTGGTAGTCGGAGCCTTTATGTTTTTCTTCGAATCGCGCGGTATCATTGAACCTTTTTGGGGTCACGGGCACAACGTTGTCAATGGCACCAAAGATTGGGTGGGAGGTCAGACTTCGTCGGCCAAAAGTCTGCTTCAGGTGTCCCTACCCTCTTCGATCGCAGCCACGATTGGATTTTTCTTTGGTTTGAGGAAGTAATTTCTGATGAACCTCGAAGGGCAATTCCGCTGGGTCGTGGCCCTTCGGGCGGAAGCAAAACCGCTGATTCGAAAGTTTGCTCTTCACTCCGATGCCTCTGCCAGCGTCTCCGGCTTTCCCGTTTTTCGAAACCGGGAGGAAAACATCCGCTTGATCATCTCCGGTCCGGGCAAGGTCGCTTCCGCAGCTGCCACCGCGTGGCTGGCCGCTCATTCGCCCGAGGGACCAGCTGCCTGGTGGAATTGGGGAATTGCCGGTGCCGCCAATATTAAAAAGGGTGAGGTACGAATCGCGGGTCGTGTGACTGATCAGGCTTCGCAAAAAAGTTGGTATCCCCAGGAAATTTGGCCAAAAAAAGCCGGCCTACCGATCGCCGAAGTGATCACAGTCGACCAGCCCACCGATGAGTATCCTGATGGCAAAATGGTCGAAATGGAAGCATCCGGGTTCCTGCCCATTGCCCAGCGTTTTGCCGGAGCGGAGTTGGCGCATGTTTGCAAAGTGGTATCCGACGGACCTGAGCACAACTTTCGCGAGCTGACTTCGGAGATTGTGGAGAAATTGTGTCAGGATGCGTTGGAAGCATTACAACCAATCCTGTATGCCCAGGAGGAAATTCTCGCAGAAGAGCTGGTTCGAGTCAGTGATCCGGAGCTTTATTCGCTCTTTATTGAGCGATGGCATTTTTCATCCTCCAGCAAAGTCCAATTGCGTCGTCTGTTGCAACAGGCAAAAGCGAATCAAAATGATCAGGTTTCGGCAATATTGGCGGAAGAGTTGACCAATGGACGTGCCGTCATCGCCCGGCTGCGCGAAGTTCTGTGGTCCTGAGCGACAACAACGTCACGGGCGCGAATGCGGAATCGGTGACTAATTCCTTGTGAGTTACGTCGAAA
>JAHDCN010000342.1 GCA_020629815.1 Verrucomicrobiota bacterium | reverse complement strand
GCGGGCAGGAGTGCCCGCTACCCCGGTGAGTGGTCGCGCCCGCTACTCAAAAAACAGCAACTCTCCCTCAGCCGGGGCGATCATACGGTGATCCAATTGATGCTCTGCTACTGCTGCTTCGAGGCGTTTCAGAGGTTCGCACAGTTTTTCGTTGCTGATGGGAAAGGTGGCGTAGTGCATGGGGATCATGCGCTCCGCTCCAGTATCGAGAAAGGCCTGGACGGCTTCCTCCGGGTTCATGTGCACTTCGCGCCCGCTCGGACAGTCGTAAGCACCGATGGGTATCAGCGCAGTATCGATCTGGAAACGCTCGCCGATTTCAGCGAAGCCGTCGAAATAGGCGGAGTCACCTGCGTGGAAAATGTGGTGTCCACGGTTCTCGATTACGTAGCCGCCGAAGCCGCGATGGGTATCGTGAATGAAGCGGGCACCCCAGTGATGGGCCGGGGTAAAATGGATCGGCGTTCCGGCAAATTCGAAACTGTCCCATTCGGACATTTCGATCACCTCGGCAACGTTCAGTCGGCGCACGACTTTGCCGACGCTCTCGGGAACGACGAGTGTCTGTGTGCCATCGACGAGACGTTTCAGCGTACGCATGCAGAGGTGGTCGAAGTGAGCGTGGGTGATCAGGATCAGATCAATTTTGGGAAGGTGATCGAGTTGGATACCGGGCTCACGATTGCGTTTGATTGGACCGACCCATTTCGCCCAGACTGGATCGATCAGGGTATTGAACCCAGGCTTTCGAATCAGAAAAGAAGCATGGCCGATCCAGCAAATTTCAACCTGACCTGCGCCAACATTTGGAAAATGAGGTGGTAGATCGCAGGAGCGCTTTTCACGTTTGCGCACCAGAGCCGGCAAGAGGCTGTCGCTGAGGTAACGGTAATTGCGGCGGGCCCAACCTTTTTCCGGCTTCAGGCCGACGCGAGACCCTTCCGTTGTAAAACGGGAACGCCGGGTCCGGTCCGGAAGAGAGGAGACATTCGAGGAAGCACTCACACGCAATAGTTTCGACCTAATATCCCGAAATTGGTTCAATTCGTAAAGAAAAATGATTTTCATTGTAAAAACTGTAACGAGTGGTTTGATTGCCACCTCGTTGAATGGACCTCGCTGAAATCGAAAAACGCACCCGTGATTATTTCCCGGAATTGGGCAGTGATTTGCGTTTTGATTGTGTGGAAAAAGGTGGTTCCGGTCGGTTGTTTTACCGGCTTTGGGAAGCAGATGAGCCGGCTGGCATCATCGTGATGAGCTACAAGGATGATCGTCCGGATAATGTGCGTTTTGCGCCGGTTTCGGACTTCCTTGCTGAGCAAAACGTTCCGGTTCCCGCGATTCTGGCGCGAGAAGAAGAAGAAGGTGTTCTCTGGGTGCAGGATCTGGGCGCGGTCGATCTCACCGATGCGGTGGAAGAGGATTGGCAGGCAATCCGCCGCATTGCCTACGAGCATACGCTGCGGTCGGTTTTTTTGCTTCATCGAATGAAGGAGGCCTCGGTTCCAGAGAATCTGCCGGAGTTGGAGATTGGCTTTGATCAGGATTTGTATCTGTGGGAGCAGCACTATTTTTTCGATCACTACGTCAGCAATTTTCGGGAGGCAGATGCGGCTGCTCTTCGGGACCATGAGTCGCTACTGAAATTGGCACAACAGCTGGCGGATGAACCGAGGGCATTGCTGCATCGCGATTTCCAAAGCACCAATGTCATGATTCACGACGGCCTTTGTTATCTGATCGATTACCAGGGTCTGCGCTGGGGTGTTCCGGAATACGATGTCGCCTCGATGATCTATGACCCGTATGTCGACTTCGCCCCGGAGGAACAGGACCACTTGATTCGCTTCTACTTTTCGCTGAAGCAGGAAGCTGGCGATACTGAGACTTTTGAGGCCTATGAGAAGCGCCTCTATCAATCTGCGGTGCAACGTCTGATGCAGGCCCTCGGTGCCTACGGCAATCTCGGCCTGAATGTCGGCAAGAAGGAATTCCTGGATCACATCCCAACGGCAGAGCGTCGATTGCGTCGGATCGCAGTGGACAAAGGAGCGGCGCCGATTTTGGGAGAAATTCTTCCGGGCTGAATTATCTTCCAGCCATGCCTACCCTGAAAGTTTACATCAAACCCGGCTGCCCCTGGTGCGTCGATGCGATTGCCTACCTGAAGAAGGAGGGATTTGAGTATGAGGAAATCGATGTAATTGCCGATCCGGCGATGTTCGAAGAAATGCAGCGAATTTCCGGACAGACTTGCGCGCCTACCCTGACTTATGGCGATCTCATGTTGCCCGATTTCGATGTCGGTGAAATGACCGCCTTTTTTGAAAAACACGGGATTGGGGCGTAAAACCTTTCTGAGCTTTCTTGACCTTCGGCAGGGATTTGACGTTTACTTCTCCTATGAAAAAGGGAGAAGCAAAGAAAGCGTCCAATACCGATCAGAATCGTCGCAGCTTTTTGAAGAAAGGTGCGCTGGTGGCTGGTGCTGCCGCGTTTTCTAATCCGGCAGGTGTGCGTGCTGCAGCGAATAAAAACAGCAACCTGCAGATTTTCCAAATGGGGACCGGCGGCATCGGCGGGATGCAGCGCAATGGCCTGAAAGGTCACCCGAAGGTAAAGTTCGTCGGGTTTTGTGATATCGATGCAACTGCCTTCAAGAAGATTGAGAAGGACCATCCAGATGCTTTTCAGGTGGCCGACTACCGGGAGGCGTTTGCCAACAAGGTCGATCAATTCGATGCGGTGATTGTCGATACCCCGGACTTTCATCATGCGCCGATGATGGTGACGGCGATCAATGCGAATAAGCATGTCTATGGTCAGAAGCCGCTGGTGCATCAGCTCGACGAGCTGCGCCTGATTCGTGAGGCGATGGCGAAGCGTCCGAATCTGTTTACCCAAATGGGCAATCAGCGCGCCTGCACCGAAGGGCGGATGCAGGCGGTGGAAATCCTGAAATCGAACCAACTCGGTCGTCCGGTTTCTGCGCACATCTGGACCGGCGGCATGAGTCGTGGCACGTATTTCGTCGATCCCTGGAGTTCGTTACCAAAAGGGGGCCATGCACCGGATCACATCAACTGGGATCTCTGGCTCGGGCCGTTGAAAGATAAATATGGCTACACCGAGGATTTGCATCCGCGCCGCTGGCGTTCGTACTGGGAAACTGGGGGAGGTATGCTGGCTGACTGGGGATGCCACTTGATCGATGTGTTGTATTTCGCATACGACCTGAAGTCTCCGACGGCGGTGCAGACCAATACTCACAAGCCGTCGAATATTTGTCATTCCGGCTACAACCAGTCGATCCTGACCTATCCGGGGGGTGACCGTTTTGCCGGCGATCAGTTTGTGGTTCGTTACAACGATTCCAACGTGCGGCCATCGTTTGCTGCGCTGGGTATTCCCGAAACTAAGATCAAAGGCAGTTGCACTCTGGTGACTTGTGAAGACGGAACTCT
>JAHDCN010000341.1 GCA_020629815.1 Verrucomicrobiota bacterium | reverse complement strand
CTGCCTGACACCCGCCGGAATCATGGAGAAAAATTGATTCACGGGGAGAACTTTTCCAATGAGCCGGGCAAGCTGGCGATCCTGCACTACCGGGTGCATTTCGATTCGCCGGGAAAATACTATGTCTGGGTGCGGGCATACTCGACGGGCACGGAGGACAACGGCATTCATGTTGGCTTGAACGGCGAGTGGCCGGAAAGCGGACAACGTTGGCAGACGACAAAAAAGCGGAAATGGCACTGGGAATGCCGCCAGCGAACCAAGGAGCAACACGGAGGTGTCCTGATGCAGTTGTTTCTGGAGATCCCCAAAGCAGGTGAGCACGAGATCCAGTTTTCCATGCGGGAAGACGGCTTCGAGTTTGATAAGTTTGTGTTCGCCAAAGATCGCGACTACCGACCGGAGGGAACCGGCCCCGAGGTAATGGTGAAGCAAGGCAAAAAGCCTAATGCGTTTCCCGCTCCGCCGAAGAAGGTTGTTGCAAGGCAGCCCGATGGTGACGGCTCGGTGCAGATCAGTGGTGAGAAAAGAACCTGGCATCGAATTACCCTGACCCTGGATGGCCCATTTGCCGCTGAGTCAGATACAGAGCCGAATCCCTTTACCGATCGTCGTATGGAGGTGGTCTTTCGTCAGGGTGATGAAAGTTTCACGGTGCCGGGCTTTTTTGCTGCCGACGGCAATGCCGGGGAATCTTCGGCCAGTTCCGGAACCAAATGGCGAGCGCATTTCGCACCGAATCGCGAAGGGAAATGGCAATACGAGATTCAGTTCCGCGGCGGAAAGAACGCTGCGCTCGACGAAGGCGAATTCGAAACGCTAAAACCCTGGCATGGAAAAAGCGGTGAGTTCACCGTGGAGAAAAGTGACAAGAATGGACGAGACTTCCGCGCTCACGGACGACTGCAATACGTCGGCGAGCGCTATCTGAAATTTGCCGGCAGTGGCGGATATTTCCTCAAGGCTGGACCCGATGCTCCGGAGACATTTCTGGCTTACAGCGACTTCAGCGGAACACGGGCCAACAACCCGGGCAAGGGTCCGCTGAAATCGTGGCAGCCGCACATTCAGGATTGGAACGAGGGCGACCCGGCCTGGCAAAACGGCAAGGGCAAAGGAATCATTGGAGCGCTCAATTACCTCGCCGGAAAAGGAGTGAATGCGTTTTCCTTTCTCACCTACAATGCGGGCGGCGACGGCGACAACATTTGGCCCTTCATTGATCGGAACAAAAAATTTCACTACGACTGCTCGAAGCTCGACCAGTGGGAGATCGTTTTCGATCATGCGAAGAAAAAAGGTCTCTACCTGCACTTCAAACTACAGGAAACCGAGATCGATGACATGCGCGGACACAAACCCAAAGACAAAAGAAACGCCCCCACCTCACTCGATGCCGGCAAGCTCGGACCGGAGCGCAAACTCTACCTGCGCGAGCTAGTCGCCCGTTTCGGACATCACCTGGCGTTGAACTGGAATATCGGCGAAGAGAATACCCAGTCGCCCGAAGAAGTCGTTGCGATGGCCGAATACCTGCGCGCGCTCGACCCGTATGATCACCACATCGTGATCCACACCTACCCGGATCAGCAGGACCGCGTCTACAGCAACCTGATCGGCGACAAGAGCCCATTGACCGGCGCTTCCCTGCAAAATCCCTGGCATAGGACTCACGAGCGCACTCTGCAATGGATCAACGAATCCGCAAAAACCGGGCGTCAGTGGGTAGTGGCCAATGATGAACAAAACCCGGCTGATCTCGGTGTTCCCCCGGATCCCGGATATCAGGGTTTCGACGGCAAAGCGGTGCCCAAAGAAAACAAGGGCCGCCCCTACGATTTGCACGACATCCGTCGCAATAACCTATGGGGCAATCTGATGGCCGGAGGCGCCGGGGTGGAATACTACTTCGGCTATCGACTGCCGCAGAACGATTTGGTTTGCGAAGATTTCCGCAGTCGCGATAAGAGCTGGGACTTCTGTCGAATCGCGCTCGATTTTTTCCGGACGAACAAAATTCCTTTTTGGGATATGAGCAGTGCCAATCAACTGGTCGGCAATGCGAAGAATGAAAACGGTAAGCCCTGGTGTTTGGGGAATCAGGACAAGGGCCTGTATGTAGTCTACGTGCCGAATGAGCAGGCAGTCGATCTTTCCAAACTCGGAACGGTGCAGAAGGCGATCGATCCCGTGAGCGGAAGAGATGTCTCTGCCGATCACGAAGGTGAGCGGGCCATCTGGATCGCACCGTAGACCCAAAGTTCTTCTCTATTGGTCCACTTTCTGCCAATCAGAGCGCGAGCGAATCACCTGAAATCCGACGTAGCGAACTGACTCCAGCTTGCGCTTGAGTTGGTGCTCCACGGTTACTTCTCCCGAAGTCAGCGTGACGGATTGCGCAGCGGCGTCAAACGTCACTTCAAGATCGATTGCCTGACCGGGCTTCGAAATTAACTTCTGATCGGTCCGGTTCTTTGAAGGGTATTTTCCCTCGAAGATAGACAACGCTTTGCCGGTGACAAACACCCCGCACTTGATCGTTTCCGCATCGTCAACGCTGTCGCCCAGCACAACAAAGCCGTTCGCCGGATGAGCACTGCGCGGAGTCAGGCGGAACTTGCGGGTCAGCTTCCGGCTCGGTTCGATTTTCTGCAGAGCTGTTCCAGTGCCAGCGGAAGCCGTTCCCCAACCGTCTTGGGTTGCTTTGATTTGGATGTTATTTAAGGAATCAAAACCGGCAAGCGATTCGGTCAGTTTCAAATCACCGACTGGAGAGACCTTCGGAGCCGTCTCTTCGTAAGTGGGAAATTTGGCATCCATATCGCGCTGCCACTGGTGCAGTTTCGCTTTCAGAGCAGCCAGCTTTTCCGGTTGGAAATTGGACAGGTCGTTTTGCTCGCCCTCATCCTCACCAAGATGATACAGCTCAAAGCGGTTTTCCTTTTCTTCGAAAAATTCGATCAGCTTCCAGTCATCTTCGAGCACGGCACCCGAGGGAGGGCCGCCCTGGGGGCTGCTGTGAGGAAAATGCCAAAACAGCGCGTCCCGATCCATTTCTGAATCCGGATTTTTCACCAGGTTGGCCAGATTGATCCCATCCAGGTGCTGCTTCGGCTCGGCCGGCAATCCAGCCAGGCTGAGCAAGGTCGGATAGTAATCGGTGCTGGTGATTGGAACGCTGCAGGTCCTGCCCGCCGGAGCAATCCCGGGAGCGTGGAGAATTGATACCACCCGGTTGCCGGCCTCGTAGTTCCAGCCTTTTCCCATGCGTAGCGGGGAGTTATCCGTGATGCCGTTGCGCTTGCCGCGGGAGTAGGAAAAGCCGCCGTTATCCGAGGTAAAAACAATGATGGTGTTGTCGAGAATCTTCAGTTCGCGCAAGGTATCGACAATCGTTCCAACGCCGGCATCCAGGCTTTTGATCATTGCGCTGTACTGGGTATTCCAGTTTCCCCCGGCTTTTTCGCGACGCTCATTTTC
>JAHDCN010000020.1 GCA_020629815.1 Verrucomicrobiota bacterium | reverse complement strand
GAAAATGGTTGTAACAAATTCTGCATCTCGGCTGATACACTGAGGGTAAGAAACACTCGCATCTTCGGTAGAAATGGGTGACCTTAATTAAGGCGGGCCGAAGCCTGCTGGCAAACATTCCCACCAAAATGAATCCGCGATTCAACAGTATCAGAGGCGCCGCCATCGCTGCAGCCACTGTTCTCTTTGTTTTGAGCCCCGCTCCTTCAGAAGCGCAGCTCTTCAAATTTCGTAAGAAGGAAAAGGAATCTTCCGAGACTGGTAACGAATCCAAGCCATCAGATTCCGGTGCCAGACGGCTGGCCCTGTTCCCACGCGCGTTTCGAAAGGACAAGGAACCCGAATCGGCACCGCCACTCCCCGGGGCTCCCGAAGGGAATATCACTCCGTCTACTCCCACACCTCAGGGAACTCCGAGCGATCCGGCTAAGCTGTCACTACAGTCAGCTATCCTTCCGCTAATACCTGCGGATCGTTATTATCGTGAGACTTTGGCAGACGCGATTGCCACCACTTACTATAAGAATGGTTTTAAACCTCTCTGGAAAGGGAAGCGACTTCCCGACCGACTTTATCGCTCGATCGGCGTCCAGTTGGTAAAGCATGCCCTTCCCCAGATGAAGGCCCTCGATCCTTCCACAATCCAGAGTGCTATTACCACCCGGCAAGTAGACAAGAAAGATCTGGCGAAAACCGTTGCCATTGCAGATGCAGCAGCCCTGATCCGCTTCGGTGCCGTTCCGGCCAATGTCCTCTGGCCCGAGTGGGACAAGGGCGATATGCCCGGTACTGCAGATCGAACCGCACTCTCTTTCTCGGATGACTTGATTCGCGGCATGCGGTCCCAGCCTTTTTCCCTCGACGCCGTGATGCAATCTCTTGCTCCGAGGAGCTGGATTTATCGGGAGCTTCAAGCTGGCTACGAGCGATCCCGTCAGGCGGTTCTTAAATACACAGGTCTTCCTAATATACCTGATCCGAAAACCTACGGTGTTGCCAGGCCGGACCAACCGTATGCCCACGCACCAGCGCTGGCAGCGCATCTGATCCAGAAAGGCTACCTGCAAATGGATCCTCAGCAGGCAGCGCTTCTCTCTTCGATGACTCCGGAACTTACCGGCGGCTTGGTGGCATTTCAAAAAGACTACGGACTGGAGGCTGACGGGATCATGGGTTCCGGCACTTGGCGAGTTCTCAATACCAATCCAGCTGATCAGTTTCGCGCCACTTCGATCAATCTACACCGTGCCCGCTTGATGCCTTATGACTTGGGCACTCGCTATGTGATTGTCAATCTTCCTACCGCTGAGCTGTTTGGTTTCGATGGCGGCGAAAAATACAGTCTCAATATGCGGGTTGTTCATGGCAAGGCCTCCGAAGCGTCTCAACGCACGCCGGTTTTCCGCGATGTGATGCAGGAAGTTGTCTTTGGCCCCTACTGGAATGTTCCGAAAACAATCGCCTCTGAAGAGCTGGTCCCCAAAGCGAGGAATGATTCCAGCTATCTTAGCCGTAACAATTACGAAATCGTGAGCTCATTCAGCCCGAGCGCCTCTGCGCTGGACTTCAGCTCGGGAGCGCTGGACCGCGTTGAAGCCGGCACCTTGTTCATACGCCAGAAGCCCGGCAGCAACAATGCGTTGGGAACCGTTAAATTTCTGCTGCCGAACAAGTACAACATTTATCTGCACGACACGCCTTCGAAAAAGTATTTTCAGTATACCAATCGGGACCACAGCCACGGCTGCATACGATTGGCCGATCCGAAAAAAATGGCCACCTGGGTCCTGGGAACCCAAGGTTGGACCAGTGAAAAGGTAAGCAGCACGATTGCCTCCAAGAAGCGCAACAGCCTCCGGGTCAACAATCGCGTAAACGTTTACATCACCTACTTCACCAGCTTCCCACGGCCAAAAGGAGATGGTCGCTATGTAATATCCCCTGCCCGGGACGTGTACGGTCTCGACCCGAAAGACGCGAAGACTCTGGCTTCCGTGATTCCGTGGCAGGAATAGCCTCACTATTTTGGCAGAGAAACCGCGACCAGCTCCCCTTCTGCGCTGCGGCAGTAAATCATCCCGTTCGCCAGCACAGGGACGGTCCAGCATTTTCCGTCCAAAAGTTTCTGGCTGAGAATGGGGTCATACTTTTCGGGACTGGCCCGAAACACGGTGAGCTTGCCGTTGTCGAAAATAATAACGGCGTCTCCTGCTGCCATCAGCGCCCCACTGCCGAAGCCCTCCTCTGACCAAACTGTTTTACCCGTTTCCACTTCTGTGCAAATCAGCTCAGTCGGGCGATGAGTGGTGCCATGGATCGAGTATACGTGGTCAGCAATTTTGACCCCGGCGTTAAAGTACCACTTCAAATCCGGCTGCTTCCAAAGCTCAGTGACTTCCCCTTTCTCCGAAACTTCGAGCAGATACGTTCCGCCACTGGAAGAAACCATAATCCGATTGTCAAAAACCAGCGGATCGGCCGCATTCACATCGCGGCTCGATTTTACCGAAAACTCCCAATGGGCCTTACCATCTTCCGCCGAGAATCCGATTAACGCTTTTGCCGAAAAGAGCAGGTGAGATGCCCCGCCTCTCGAAAACGGAACTACCGTTGCATATCCTGAGGATTCCGTGGACGGCAGCCACAGGGTCTTTCCGGTTTTCCGATCCAGAGCGATCCCTCCCCTGCCCGCGTTGAGGAGCACTTTCTCCTTATCCAGAAACGCCGAAGATGCGAAGCTCCACTCCGGAAGTTCCAGTTGGTGATCCTTGATCAGATCCCGTGACCACTCGACCTCGCCATTTTCGAGGCTGAGGCGAAACGCATGCCCTTTGCGGCTCAGCGTATACACCGAACCCTCGTGAATAGTCGGAGTCGCAGACGGGCCTCCCTCATAATACCGCGGATCCAATTCACAAGCGTAGCTGTGCTTCCAAATTTCTTTCCCGCTTTTTGAATCCAGACAAAACACCCAGTCCACCCCGTCGATATTCCCCATCGTCAGGAGGCGGTTTCCCATTACTGAAACCGTCGAAAAGCCGATACCGACTTGTGCCCTCCACGCGACAGGCAGCTCGGAAGGCAACTCGTCCGGGATCTTTTCTTTTGATCTGCCATCAAAATTAGGCCCACGCCAGTTGGGCCAATCTTCCGCCTGAATCGAAAGTGCCGCAAACAGGGTCACACCGAGAATCCCGAAAACCGACTTCATGTGACAAACTTAACAGGGTTAGGTCACTGATCAAACAGGGTTAAGTCGCGGACCTAACAGGGTTACATCCCGTCACTGCGCTGCGGATTATCTGCTCGCAGGCTCGCTACGCAAAGTGCTGCAGGAATGAAAATACAGGCAAGCAGAATACTGTGGTAGCTGCCACTGATCGATTTCCCGATGGCAAACATCCACGGGCCAATGCCGGAGGCGATCACCATGCTGCTCATACACATTCCGGAGATTGCTCCCAGCCATTTTCTGCCAAAGAAGCGCGGCCATACGATTCCAGACAAGCTGGAGAAAACGCCGCCAGTCACTCCATTTCCTAAAACGTAGGCAACCAGCCCAAAAGTGGAATTCAGCTGAAACAAACCAATCGCACCAAATGTCGCGCCGAGGTTCATCATCAGGAGCATGTATTTCAATCGAATCCGTGAATTAACCCAACCGAAGAAAAGATTGGTCACCACAGACACAATCGCCATCGGAACGAAGAGATTGATGATCTGAGATTTTTGAAAGCCAAACTCCTCTCCCAATGACTCGATGTGAAACGTGAAAGCAGTGGAGTAGAGCGAGAAAAACGCAAACGACAGGTTGAATACATGGAACACATAGGTCCGCAGCGCCTCCTCCCTCTTGAAATCCCGATGAATCTCCATATCCGGGTTTTTGTTCCGCGGTTTACGCACGCGCGGGCCGTCCATTTTCAGATCGCATTCCTCCGGATTGTCCCGGAATAGTAGCCAGCCGAGAGGCGCCATGACTCCGAGGGTTAAAAACCCCAGAAGCTTCCAGGCCCCATCGTAGCCAAACTGCTGGATCAACAAATCGAGCACCTTCGGGGCAACGGAAAAACCAAACGAGGTAAAGATGCCGATCAAAGCTAGAGCCATTCCCCGATGATGGTCGAACCATTTTCCCACCACGTTGCGGGAAGTCATCGTCAGCACTCCCTGAGCCGACAACCGAATCAAATAGAACCCCACACCAATTACCGCAAAGGCGACGATCCACCGCCCCTTCTCTGACAACCCTCCGGACAACATCCGGGAAAGATCAGCCGCCTCACTGAGAAACAGCAGTACGATCCCGGTCGCCAAAGCAGAAGCAACAATCATTCGCCGGGCACCCCAGTAATCGAACAGTTTTCCCAACCACGGCAAAGTGAATCCGCTGGCAACGGTACCAACAAAATAGGCAGAGCTCAGAGCCACCCGCGACAATCCAAATTCCTCCATGAGAATCTCGGTAAAAACCGAAAAACCCATCGTTTGTCCGGGGATGGAAAACAGCACTCCAAGCATTCCCCCGAAAGCTATCAGCCAGCCGTAGAAGAACGGAAGGCGCGCAGGAGCGAAGGGGAATTCCGGAAGGAAGAGTCGTTTCAAATCAGCGCGACCATCGCTGAGGAAAAGCCGATTGCAATCGACCAGCCCAATCAATCAGTCGACGGCCCGGATTCGGATTGTTGCTGATTTTGCATTGTCGCTGCCCTCGATTTTTCGGTAGAAAGAAATCCGGAACCGGGAGCCTGACAGCCGATCAAAAGGAAACAACTGACACCTATCAGTAAAAGCCTCATTCGATAAGCTATCAGACATTCCTCTGAAATCGAACACAGCGAGAGAGAAACTTTCGTAGTCCTGTAAACAACCATGACAAAATCCCGCAGCTTTGACCATCCCGCCTTGCGTCGATTATTGCAGCAGGCCTATTCCGCTGAACGAGCAGCAGCATTTGCCTATATTGGTCATGCTGGCTCTCTCAAGAAACCTGACGAAGTCGATCGTGTCCGTGAGATCGAGCAGGACGAGTGGGATCACCGCAAACACGTGCTGGAGATCATGGAGCAATACAATATCCCCGCATCCCGCTGGCTGGAATTGAAGTTCTACCTGATCGGAAAAGTGATCTCGTTCAGCTGTTACTTCATCGGCAGATTCATGCCCTACTTTTTTGCCGGAAAACTGGAGAGCGGCAATGTCTGTGAATACTTCGTGATGATCCGGTATTTCCACGAAGTGGAAATTTACGACCACGATGAGACGCTGCATGAAATGGGAGTGAAGGAAAAGGAACACGAAGTGTATTTTCAATCGGTGATCGAGAATGAGCCCTGGCTTCCGCTTTTTGAACGTCTATTTGGATGGGGCAAAGACACCACCTTGAATGACGTGGAACTGGAAGACCTCAAGTCGCCGGAAGATTCCGCTGACTACTGCCCGGGTAGAAAGTGATCGCCGCTATTCGGGAACTTGGCAGGCTTAGCTTTTGGGTCACAGTTTCTTACCATGAAAGCATTCACCGCTGTTGTTCTATTGCTCTTTGGCATCACCGCGAACACTTCATTCGCAAAACCCAACGTGGTCATTTTTCTGACTGACGACCAGGGCTGGGGCGATCTGAGTATTCATGGCAACACCAACCTCGAAACTCCCAACATTGACTCACTAGGTAAAGAGGGGGCCATGCTCCAGAACTTCTACGTCTGCGCCGTCTGCGCTCCGACCCGGGCGGAGTTTTTGACTGGCAGGTATCACCCGAAAACAGGCGTAACGGGGGTCAGTCGCGGCGAAGGACGACTCAATGTTGATGAGACTACGATCGCCAATGTGTTCCGCAAAAATGGCTACACTACCGGTGCTTTCGGCAAATGGCACAACGGCACTCAGTCACCCTACCATCCGAATGATCGCGGCTTCGACGAATTCTACGGTTTCACCTCCGGACACTGGGGTGCCTACTACAGCCCTCCGCTCGATCACAACAAGACAAAGATCAAAGGCAACGGCTATGTCGTCGATGATTTCACAGACCGGGCGATTCAGTTCATTGAAAAGAATCGGGAGAAACCTTTCTTCTGTTACGTCCCTTACAATACCCCACACAGCCCGATGATTATCGGCGACCGCTGGTTCGAAAAATTTGCCGACCGCGAGCCCTCAATGAAATTTCATGACCCCAAACGCGAAGACCCTCAAATGACTCGCGCTGCGCTGGCCATGGTGGAAAACATCGACTGGAATATCGGCCGAATTCTCGAGACGTTGAAAAAACACGATCTGGAAGAAGACACCATTATCCTGTTTTTTTCCGACAACGGACCGAATTCCTTTCGGTGGAACGGCGGCATGAAAGGCAAAAAAGGCAATCTCGACGAAGGTGGACTGCGCTCCCCTCTTTTGGTCCGCTGGCCTGCCGAAATCTCTGCCGGACATCAGGTCGAACCAGTTTGTGCCGCGATCGATTTGCTGCCCACTCTTGCAGAACTCGCAGAGCTTCCCATGGAAACCAACCAACCTGTTGATGGTAGAAGTTTTGCTAAATTACTGACCGGAAAAGAAACCAACCTACCCGATCGGGAACTGTTCAGTATGTGGAGAAACAAAGTAACGGTTCGCACTGCAAAATATCGATTGGACCAACAGGGGAAACTTTTCGACATCGCGGCGGACCGAGGCCAAACAAAGGAAGTTTCCGATCAGTTTCCGGAGATTGCGGAACGCCTGCGCAAGTCTGCTGCCGAATTTTCCACGGCCATGAAACCGCACATCGAAGCATCAGCCGGACGCCCTTTTACTGTTGGCTACGACCGGTCTACGACACTACCTGCAAGGGACGGCGTGGAAGATGGTCCTTCCATTTCGAGAAGCGCGAAGGCCCCGAACAATTCGTTTTTCGAGAACTGGAAAAGCCCAGACGATTCCATTTCATACCAAGTCGATGTGAAGGCGGCAGGCGAATTTGCTGCGACCGTTTTTTACACCTGTAGAAAGGAAGATGTGGGAGCGACCATTCGACTCGCGCAGAGAGAAGGAGATCACTGCGAAGCAATCGTTACCGAAGCTTTTGATCCTCCATTTTATGACAACTCGAAGGAGCGAATGGAGAACTCACACTACATCGTGAAAGACTTCCGCCCTTTGCCAATGGGCACGATCCGTCTGGAGAAGGGTCACCAAACACTGCTTTTGTCGGCACCAAAGATCGCAGGTGAGGAAGCAATCGACTTCCACTCTCTCGAGTTGATAAAGCAATGATTCCATTTGCCGGGACTGGGTATTTGGTATCCATTTTCGCGTGAGCAGCAACCTCCAACGGAGCGGAATTCTGTGCGTGGTTTCCGGCCCATCGGGCTCCGGCAAAACCACCCTGTGTCGTGCCTTTACTGCCGCGGATGAGAATGCATTCTATGCCACATCAGCGACGACACGCTCTCCTCGCGAAGGCGAGAAAGACGGCGACGATTACTTTTTCTTAACCCGCGACGATTTCGAGAAACGGGCCACGAGAGGCGAGTTTCTCGAATACGCGGAGGTTCACGGCAACCTGTATGGAACCCTCAAATCCGAGGTAATCGAGCACATTCGCGCTGGCCGCGATGTGTTGATGGATATCGACGTACAGGGCGCCGATCTGGTCCGGGGCGTCAACGACACTATCATCCAAAACGCTCTGATCGATATTTTCATACTGCCCCCAAATGATGAAGAACTGGCCAATCGACTCGACAGCCGGGGAACCGAGACCCGCGAACAGTTGGATCTGCGCCTGCACAATGCGCATGAGGAAATGAGCCATTGGCAGGAATACGGATATACGATTGTCAGCGGCAGCCGCGAGCAAGACCTCGCAGCGTTTGAGGCAGTTCTCACCGCCGAACGCCACCGATCCAGCCGTTATCGCGCGTCCGATTTTGAGATCAAAAACTCCTCTCAGGCAGAATTGGATTTGTAAGAGGAAGCGACCCGTTTTTAGCGTTATAGTGTCGCGTGGCAAAGACTAAGAAAGCAAAGAACATCGTAATCGGTGTAAGCGGATCGATTGCTGCCTACAAGGCTGCAGATTTGGTTAGCCAGTTGCGCAAGGATGGGCACGAAGTCCATGTGGTGATGACCCGTGATGCAACTGAGTTTATCACGCCGCTTACCCTGCAAGTTCTGTCACGGCAGCCAGTCACTACCAGCCTCTACGATGAAAAGCAAAACTGGCACCCGGGCCACATTGAACTGGCCGATAATGCCGATCTATTAGTGGTAGCACCTGCGACCGCGAACGTAATCGCAAAATTCAGCCACGGACTGGCAGACGACGCGTTGGGAGCGATTCATCTCGCGACATTGGCTCCGATTTTGATCGCTCCCGCCATGAATGGGAAAATGTGGGAGCATCCCGCCACCGTCGAGAATGTAGAAACGTTGAAAAAGCGGGGCGTAGAATTCATTGGCCCTGAAGAGGGCATGCTGGCGTGCGGTTACGAAGGCACAGGCAGGCTCTGGCCGGTCGAGGGTATCGTCGAAGCTATCAACCGGAAGCTGTCGTGAGAATTCTTCTAACTGCCGGACCAACTCGTGAAGCCATTGATCCGGTTCGCTATCTGTCCAATCGCTCCTCGGGAAAAATGGGCTATGCCATCGCCCGGGCGGCAACACAGGCCGGACACGATGTCGTACTGATTTCCGGCCCTGTCTGCCTCGCTCCTCCGGAAAAGGTCGAATTCGTTCCCGTGATTTCCGCTGATGAAATGTATGAGGCCGTAGAATCCGAGATCAACAAAGTGGACGCCGCCGTTTTCTGTGCCGCTGTGGCTGATTACCGCCCCTGCATGATCGAGAGTGAAAAGATCAAGAAATCAGAAGATCGGCTAGTGATCGAGATGGAGAAAACGCGAGACATCCTTGGAAGCGCCCGAAGCATAATGGGCTTCGACGGTATTCTGGTGGGCTTTGCCGCGGAAACACGTGAACTCGAGAAGTATGCCCGGGAAAAAATGGAGCGAAAAGGCTGCGATCTCCTCGTTGCGAACGATGTGAGCCGTTCCGATATCGGATTTGGTAGCGACCAAAACGAGGTGAAAATTTTCTCCCGCGACAGCGAAGATCCGCTCTCACTGCCGACCCAGTCGAAAGACGATATCGCGAAGTCCCTGATTTCACTGATCGAAAAGCAGTGACTTTGGGACTAGCCAAGGGACTCCAATTTTGTTACAAGCAGACGATATGAAAAAGAGAAACTCCTCCTTACTGTTTCTCGGATTTCTCCTGGCCAGCTCATTCCTCCTAACCAGTTGTTACTACGAGGATGGCTATTACGGTCATGTAGGATCCGGATACAATCGCAGTTATTACCCGGTCGGTTACAATTCGTACTACTACCCGAGATCTTATTCGAACAATTACTATTACCGCAGCAGAGGCCCTTATTATGGTGGGGGCGGAGGCGGTTACTGTCATCATAATCACGGCCACGGACACAGCCACAAGGGCGCACCGAAAAAGACTTCGACTAAGAAGCCACCGGTAAAAATGACAAAGCCGGCTCCGGTCAAGAAAGTTGCGGACAGAAAACCGTCGACATACAATGCCCGTGCGACTGCGCGAAACCGTTCCGACGCAATCCGGGCGCGGGCCGCGGCCTCAAGAGGAGGCAGCAGCCAAAAGAAAAAGAAAAGCTAATCACTCCAACCATTTCTGAAGAGGCACCCGGGGCTACCCGCGGTGCCTTTTTTGTGCACAACCTGAGCCGTTTCTACCTTGACCTGCGGGGGGCACCCCGTAAGTTGCCGCGCTCGAAAATTTACCCATGAACATCCACGAATATCAGGCCAAGGAACTCTTCGAAAAATTTGGCGTCCCATCTCCGAAAGGGCAGGTTGCCAGCAATGCTGAAGAGGCAAAACAAATCGCTACTGAAATGGGAGCTGACCAAGTCGTGGTAAAGGCTCAGGTACATGCCGGTGGCCGGGGAAAAGGAACTTTTAAGAATGGGTTCCAAGGTGGAGTTCATCTGGTGAAAAGCGCAGACGAAGCAGGCGAAATCGCCGGGAAGATGATTGGCGAAACATTGGTCACACACCAAACCGGAGAGGAAGGCAAGCTGGTCAGCAAAATCATGATCGCCGAGGCGGTCGATATCGAGAAAGAATACTACCTTGCCATCCTGATGGACCGGGATAGCCGGTCACCAGTGATCGTAGCCAGTACAGAAGGCGGTGTGAACATCGAAGATGTTGCCGAGCAGACACCTGATAAAATTTTCCACGAAGCTATCCATCCATTGGCAGGACTGCAGCCTTATGAGGTTCGCAAGCTTGCTTCGCGTCTCGGTTTTGAAGGCGATTCCGCCAAGCAATTCGCGAAACTGCTGAAGGCCTTGTTCCGACTGTTTATGGAATGCGACTGCTCGATGGTCGAAATCAATCCATTGGTGACTACTCCGGACGGTCAGGTTCTGGCGCTCGATGCCAAGTTCGACTTTGACGACAACGCGCTGTATCGCCACCCCGACATCGAAGAGCTTCACGATCCTTCGGAAGAAGATCCACGCGAAGTGGCCGCGGCAGAGTTTGACCTGAACTACATTGGTCTCGATGGCAACATTGCCTGCCTCGTCAACGGTGCCGGACTTGCCATGGCGACCATGGATATCATCAAGCACTACGGCGGTGAGCCGGCCAATTTCCTCGACGTAGGTGGTGGTGCGACACAAGAGCAGGTTCAGAACGCTTTCAAAATCATCCTTGGTGATCCCAACGTGAAAGCCATCCTGGTAAACATTTTCGGTGGCATCATGGACTGCGACGTCATTGCAAAAGGGATTGTCGCCGCCTGTGGCGAAGTAAATGTCAATGTTCCGCTGATTGTTCGTCTCGAAGGGAACAATGTAGCTGCCGGAAAAGAAACGCTGGCCAACTCCGGCGTAGACATTATCCGCGGCGACGATTTGGCGGATGCAGCAGAAAAAGCGGTGAAAGCGATCGCCGCCTGACACTTCTGAATGAGCCAAGACGGTTTCGGTTTCGTGCTGCGATTTAACCGTCGCTACAGCATGGCGCACCGCCTCATCAGTGGCGAGGCGCCGAACTGCCGTATCCCACATGGTCACGATGAAGTGGTCGAAGTCGAGTTAGTCGAAACCGGCAACAGAGGTCTGGACGATCGCACCAATATGTTGGTCGAGTTTTCCCGAATCAAAGGCCGGTGGTTTCAGTGGATCGACAAATCGGTGGATCACTCCTTTCATCTTGGCTCCGGGGATCCTCTGATTGATTACTTTCAGTCTAACGAACCGGATTTGGCAACCAAACTTCTGGTCACACCCGGCGACCCGACCACAGAAATTCGGGCCGCTTGTTTCGCTACCAAACTTCACAGCTTTTTGCAGGAGGAAAACCCTGATTTTGCCTGTCGCAAATTGACCATTCAGGAAACTCCTACGAATTCCGTTTCGTTTTATCCAGCCGAGCTGGCTTCTGTCGTGCCCAGTGGAGACCAACACTGGTGGAATCGCCCCGACACCACGATTAACGATTTCTAAAAGTTTCGAATCTTCTACTGGCGAGAACCTTACTTCCCCCTACATTTGCGCAGCTTTTCTGACAACTAACACAACGAACTTCAAACTACTTTACGATGGCCATCCTTGTAGACGAAAACACAAAAGTCCTGATCCAGGGCATCACCGGGTCCTTTGGAGGACGTCACGCGAAACTCAGTGTCGATTACGGCACCAAGGTCGTAGCAGGAGTGACTCCCGGAAAGGGCGGCAAAGAATTTGAAGATACCGGCGTTCCGATTTTCGACACCGTCGACGAAGCAGTGGAACAAACAGGCGCTACCGTTTCGGCAATTTTTGTACCACCTCCCTTTGCCGGAGATGCAATTCTCGAAGCCGTAGACGCTGGAGTCGAGCTTGTCGTAGCCATCACTGAAGGAATTCCAGTTCAAGACATGATGCGCGTTCGCTCTGCGATGGAGGGCAGCGGAACCAGGCTCATCGGACCGAATTGCCCGGGTATCGTGACACCGGGACGTGGTGAAAATTCTCAGGGCGGCTGCCGGATCGGCATTGCTCCCGGATACATCCACAAACGCGGAAGCGTAGGCGTTGTATCCCGTAGTGGAACACTCACCTACGAAGCCGTCTGGCAGGTTTCTGAAATCGGTTTGGGCCAAAGTACCTGCGTAGGTATTGGCGGTGATCCGATCAATGGCACCTCACACACTGATGTTTTGAAACTTTTCAATGACGATCCGGAGACCGAATCGATCATCATGATCGGCGAAATCGGCGGCTCTGCAGAGGAAGAAGCAGCTGCCTGGGCGGCTGAAAACTGTGACAAACCGATCGCAGCATTCATCGCCGGGGCCACAGCTCCTCCGGGACGTCGTATGGGTCACGCCGGGGCGATCGTAAGTGGAGGAAAAGGAACCGCAGCTGCGAAAAAAGAAGCGCTTCGCGATGCGGGAATCGAGGTTGCCGAAACACCGGCGGAAATGGGAGCAGCCCTGCTGAAGGCAATTGGGTAATTCTTGTCTCTTGATTCTTACTACGACCGTATCTATATAAGAGGCTCACCTTTTACAAACGGGTGAACCCCGTTCTATTTGTCATGTCCGAAACACCAGAATACGCCAAAGGATTAGAAGGAGTTATCGCCAATGAATCGGCGTTATCAGATGTGCACGGGCTCGACGGAATTCTTCGTTATCGAGGTTACAACATCAATGATCTGGTGGAAAACTGCACTTTCGAAGAAGTTCTTTACCTGCTTCACCGGGGGAAATTGCCGACTCAGAGCGAGCTGGACGATTTGACCGAGACACTTCGCGCTCAACGTGATCTGCCACAGGGAGTCATTGACTTCCTTCAGGCTGCACCAGACAACGCTAATCCGATGGAAGTGCTCCGGACCGGCGTCAGTATGCTCGGTCTGTATGACACACGGGGCGAAGACCAGGATCGTGCCCTGAACGAAGAACGCGCCCTTTCCATCGTGGCGAAAGTTCCCTTGATCGTTGCTTACTACCACCGCGCCCGTCAGGGGAAAAGCCTTCCTCCCGTGAGAAAAGATCTCAGCGAAGCAGGACACTTCCTGTATTTGATCAACAACGAAGAGCCCGGTGCCGAAGCGACCAAAACTCTGGATGTCGCCTACATTCTTCACGCCGACCACGGCATGAATGCATCGACATTCAGCTCCCGTGTGACCATTGCGACCTTGTCGGACATGTATTCGGCGATTACATCAGCTATTGGAACTCTGAAGGGACCTCTTCACGGCGGTGCCAACGAAGGAGTAATCCACATGCTTCAGGAGATCGGCGATGAAGACAAAGTCGATGCCTACGTAGAGGACTGCCTCACAAATAAGAAAAAGATCATGGGAATCGGTCACCGTGTTTACAAGGTGCTAGACCCTCGTGCTCCTCATCTCCGTAAAATGGCTGTGAAGCTCACCGAAGAACTGGGTGAAGCTAAGTGGATTAACATGTCGGAGCGCATTGCCGAGTTGATGCGCGAGCGTAAGAATCTCAACGCCAACGTCGATTTCTACTCCGCCACGGTTTACTACTCGCTCGGAATTCCGACCGATTTGTTTACCCCGATTTTTGCGATTTCCCGCGCAGGTGGATGGACCGCCCAAGTGCTCGAGCAGCTCGATGACAATCGTCTGTATCGTCCGCTCACTCACTACACAGGTCCTACCAGCGATCAACCGATCACTCCGATCGGTGAAAGATCCTGACCTAACAGGGTATGGTCAATGACCTAACCCTGTTGACTCTATCACCTAACCCTGTTTGGTCAGCACTATGCGACCGGAAGCGTTCCTTTTCGACATTGGTAAGGTGATCATCCATTTCGATTTCAGCAAAACTGTTGCTGCCATCGGAGACCGCTGTAACAACATGCCGGTCGAAGAGATACTGGGTTCAGTCACTGACCTCACGCAGGAATTGGAAATCGGGAAAATCCAGCCGCAGGAATTTGTCGAGAGAGTTACAGATCGGGTCGGTTTTACGGGCCAACCCGAAGAATTGATTGGTGCGTTCGAAGATGTTTTCGAACTGAATCAACCGATGGTGGATTTTATCGAAGCTCGCCACCGGGAGGATTTCCCTCTTTATTTGCTTTCCAATACCAACGGAATTCATGTGCCGTTTTTCTCTCGGGAATACGAGGTATTTTCACTATTCTCGGGAGCGGTCTACTCTCACGAAGTAGGTCTCATGAAACCGGATCCGGCAATCTTTCAGATCGCGATTGAAAATTTTTCGCTGAATCCTGAGAAAACTGTCTACACCGACGACCTTGCTGGAAACTGCCAGACTGCTCGCAAAGTTGGCTTTCAGACAATTGAATATTGCCGAGAGCATCACACAGATTTCCTGGAGCAGATCGATTCCTTTTTTGCCTAGATTTGGCATCTCAATTGATCGCCGAAAGGAGAACGTCGGTTGCCCTGTCATTCTTTTTCCAAAAGAAAAGCCGGTCCAAACGAACAAATTCAAAATCCCACAGTCAAATATTGCGTAATCGACTCCATTTTGACAGGCTGTGCTACTTACGCCAATTTTAGCACTAGTAAAAATTTTCCAAAAAATGAGCAAAGACAAGAAAACAGATACGGCAAAAGAGCCTTCCTCTCGACGCAAATTCGTAAAGGGTACGGCAGCAGCAGCAACGGTGGGAGCCGTTGGTTTTCCCTCGGTAACTTTCGGTCAGGAGAACAACAAGAAACTGAAGATCGGTGTCGTAGGACTCGGTGGACGCGGCGGTGGCGCAATGATGAATGCGCTCGATGCGGATGATAATGTCGAAATCTGGTCGGTTGGTGATCTTTACCTGGAGAATGCACAGAAGAAGCTGCAGTCTCTGACCAAGACACAAAAATATGGCGGTCGGTTTTCTGATGGAATGGATGACCGAACTTTCGGAGGCATTGATGCTTTCGAGAAAGTTATGGATTCCGGAATCGATATCGTGTTTTGCACGACTCCTCCCGGATTTCGCCCACAGCACTTTCAGGCAGCTGTTGATCGCGGACTTCACTCTTTTGTTGAGAAACCATGCGCAACCGACGTCGCAGGCGTCATGGCCTTCACCGAAACAGCGAAAGAAGCTGCAGCCAAAGATCTCTCCGTGCTTTGTGGATTTTGCTACCGCTACTCCGATAACGGGCGCGCTTTGTTCAAGCGGATTCACGACGGAATGATCGGCGACATTCTGAGTATTCACTCCCAGTACTACGCCGGTCCGGTAAAGGCGATGCCAGATCCATCGCGCCGTCCCGACGGGATGAGCGATACTGAATGGCAATTGCAAAACTGGTACAATTTTACCTGGCTTGGTGGCGACGGACTCGTTGAGCAGGGCTGTCACAATGTCGACCGTATTGCCTGGGCGATGCAGGATGCTGATCCAGTCGCTGCCTTTGGTAGTGGCGGTCGTCAGCGCCCCAACAACGAAGGCAATATTTACGATCATTTCAGCGTCACTTATCAATATGAGAACGATGTGAACGCTCACATTGAGTGGCGACAGTTTCTCGATTCTTACAATTTCACTGGTGACACGATTGTCGGCACCAAAGGAATCGCGAAATTCGGCACCGCTTCTTCGGAAATCACCGGCGAAAACAGCTGGCGCTACCGGGCCCCGCGGACGCCGAAGAGCATGTATGTGATCGAGCACGAGGAATTCATGAAAGCGATCCGCACCGGCGAGCGCAAAGATGACGCAGCCTGGATTGCCCATTCTACGACCATGGCCATCCAGGGACGCAATGCCTGCTACACCGGCAAACGTCTGACCTGGCAGGATGTCATGGACAGTGGGGAAAAACTGGTTCCCGACGTGATCGACATCAACGGCAAACTGCCGATTCGTCCGGAGAGAATTCCCGGAGTTCCGGAAACCCAGGTCTAATCTATTCTTGTTCAAAACCAGCCGACTCTGCCTCGCGTGGAGTCGGCTGTTTTATTTTTCACCAATCCTCTTCCCCGATCTTTCGGAAAGCATACGAGCGGCCCATTTTGTGATAGCAAATCAGGATGGCGCCCTCGACCGCGATCGCATCGAACAGCTCCTGCACAAAATCCTGTTGTTGGGGCGACGGAAATACGAAGAACACATCGATATCAGCGATCTCAATATCCATGCCCTCATAGGCCAGCTCAGAGATCATTTCGGGGTCTCGACTTTGCATTTCCTCTGCTTCCATCAAATACTCCGCGCCCATTCCAACATAAGAATCGAATCCCTCGGGAAGGTAGCTGGTGCAGCAAAACGTAGCGTCCACTTTCATATCAGCGGCGAGTTGTTCTGCGCTTTCGACCAAGTCGATCTCCTGTTCGATTCCGTAGGCTTCGTAGCCTGCCATCGAGGCCAGGCCAGTCACAATTCCGTAGCCGCTTCCCCATTCACAAAAATTGCGCCCGAGCGGCAATTCCTTTTGAGTGATCTCGTTTAGAGCCGCAAAAGCCTGCAAGGGATCACTGGGCAGGTAGGTGGGATACTTATTATTTTCGCCACTTTCAAACAGGGCATCGATCCTCCGGTTTGCCTCTGCAATCCACTCAGCCCCGCCCTCCGGGAGAGACAGGTCAGTCAAAGACAGTTCGATTTCTTCGAGCGGCATGCTGGAATCGTAGGGGACTTTTCCCGAAACTCGAATAGATTCCGCCGATGATCCAAATCGAAGCTTACTGCGGTGGGGTATTCCAAACCAACGGCTACCTTGTCACTGTCAATGAAGGAGAGAAGCGCTACCTCTTCGATGCCCCTGACAAGGTGGCGGACTGGTTGTCGTCCAATGATATCGAATCGCTGGATGGATTGATCCTGACTCATCAGCATCACGACCACGTCGTTGGAGCCGGTGCATTGCAGGAGAAGTTTCCCTGCAAGACCTATGCTTTCTGCGAATCATCCGACGACCTGACTTTGGCTCATCGCCTCGAAGAAGTCACCGGCCTGCCATGTTCTCTCGATGAATACCAGATTGATGAGTTCCTGGAGAATCAATCGGAGCTGTCGCTCGACGGTCTGAACCTTGAGATCCTGCACATTCCCGGGCATTCACCAGACAGCCTGTGCTTTCGTATTGAAGGTCAGCCGGTGATAGTAGCGGGCGATGTGTTGTTCCGTGGCAGCATCGGACGAACTGATTTTCCTCACGGCGATCACGATGCTCTGATCAGTGGCATTCGGGAAAAACTCTGGCCCCTCGATGACGAGTTACAGGTTTTACCGGGTCATGGGCCGCCGACCACAATCGGGCTGGAGAAAAAGACCAACCCCTATGTCAGTGAATAGCCGCATTATCGAGTTGGAAATCATCCAACCTTCTCCATAATACCGACATGAAGCGCGTTAACTTTCCTCAATTCATCGCTCTACTCGTCGCGGTTGCGGCTGGTATTGGGCTGTTTGCCATCTCTGCCTGTAGCGATGGAACTGCTGCAAAAGCAGAGCCGAAGAAAATCGTTCTGATCGCGGGGCAGCCCAGTCACCCTTCCGGACAACACGAATTTAATGCAGGTGCAATCATTCTGGCGCGCTGCCTGAATGAGCAAAGCGGTCTGCCGATCAAAGTGGAAGTCGTTCACAACGGCTGGCCGGAAGATGAGTCCGTTTTCGAGAATGCGGATTCGGTGGTGATCTACTCCGACGGTAATGCCCGACACCCGGTAAATGGTCACGAGGAAAAAATGAATGCCCTGATGGATGCCGGTGTAGGCGCCATGTTTATGCACTATGGAGTGGAAGTACCTCCGGGTGAGCAGGGTGAGCTGTTCAAAAAATGGATCGGCGGCCAATATGAAGCCGGCTTTTCCACCAATCCCCACTGGACGGCTGATGTGGCACTGGACGAAAGTCACCCCATCGCTAATGGCGTGCCCGATTTCACCGCCAACGATGAGTGGTACTACAATATGCGTTTCGCTCAGCCGAAAACCGCTCGCGAGATTCTTACCTCCACTCCGACTCGTGCGAAGATCAATCGTTATATCCACTGGACTCCTGACGGCGAAAAGAACCTGGGCAAGAAGCAGGCCTTGATGTGGGCGGTTGAGCGCAAAGATGGTGGCCGGGGTGTTGGATTTACTGGCGGTCACTGGCATCGGAACTGGGCACTGAATGACTTTCGTCGCGCCGTCTTGAACGCGATGATTTGGACAACCGGCATGGAAGTTCCGGAAGGTGGAGTCAAATCGGAAGCCGTTACTGAGGCGATGCTCAATGAGAATCTCGATGAGAAGAAAACCATGGAGCATGTCCCGTTGCCGGGCGGTGAGGAACTCAAACAACCCGCAGCCGAGCCTGTTGATTTCAAATGGCCGGGCAAGAAGAAGTGAGTTCCCGTCCGGAAAAAATCGGGATTATTGATTCCGGCGTTGGCGGACTTTCGGTTCTCAAAGAAATCCGGGCTTTACTGCCTGCCCACCCGATTCACTACATCGGCGATTCGGCCTGGTGCCCCTACGGCAACAAATCGGCCGAGGTCATTTGCGACCGCGTGACCCAACTTACAGATTATCTGCTCGAGCAGGAGATCGATATTCTGGTGATCGCCTGTAACTCCGCGACCATCCATGCAGTGGGCACTCTGAGGGCAACGTATCCGATTCCTATCGTCGGAATGGAACCGGCAGTGAAGCCTGCCTCCGAACTCACGGAGAGCGGAGTAGTCGCAGTTTTAGCAACGGAAGCCTCGATCGCCGGGGAAAAATTTCATCGACTGGTTGATCGCCATGCCCGACCCAAAGGGGTCAAAGTAATCACCCAACCCTGCCCGCGTTTTGTCGAGTTGGTGGAATCCGGCATCCTCGAAGGCTCCGAGGTGGACCGTGCGGTTCGGGAGATTGTTGATCCTCTGCTTGCCAGTAAGGCAGATGTCTTTGTTCTCGGCTGCACTCACTATCCCTTTTTGCGATCTGCCATCGAAGCCGCATTGCCGGACTCTGTTGAGGTTATCGATACCGGTCCTCCGGTCGCAAGGCAGGTGAAATCATTCCTTTCCTCCGAAGCAAACGGAACTGGCGAAATTGTTTTAGAGACTACAGGTGAACTGGAGGTCCTGGAGGCCTTGTTACCTGGATTGCTGGGGAGTCAAATCCCTGTCGAAAGAATAGGGATTTGCTCGATTTCATAAGCCTCTGCTCCGCAGATTCGGCATACTCGTGATCTTGACCCTTTTGTCGCCAGCCAGCATCGTAGGTGCAATGAGGCTGCCTCTCTTCTCATGTATTCTACTTTCGACTTTGCCGGCATTGGCGGAAGTTGATTTCGAATCGGAAATCCAACCCATCCTTTCGGAGAAGTGTGTGCTTTGCCACGGGCCGGACGAAAACAAGGGCGGCTTACGGCTCACCGGAATTGAGCTGGCCTCAGTTGAACTGAAGTCCGGCGAAGCAGCAATCGTTCCCGGCAATATCGACCAGTCCCACCTGCTGGATCGCATTCATTCTACAGATGAAGATGAGGTCATGCCGCCGCCGGGTAAGGCTGAACCTCTAAGCGCCGAGGAAAAAGAAAAACTGAAACAATGGATCGCCGAAGGCGCAAAATGGCCACGGCATTGGGCCTATCGGGAGCTTAGCTCCTTGGACAAACCTTCTCTTTCGGAAGGGCAATCCCCCATCGATCACTTTGTTGCTCAGGCCTTGAAAAAACAGAAAATTTCCCCCTCACCTCCCGCCGACGATATCACACTGATCCGGCGCCTGTTTTACGATCTCATGGGTCTACCCCCAACCCCTGAACAGGTAGCAGATCACTTGCCGCGATTTCAGCAAAATAGAAAGAAGGCAGTGGAAAGATTAGTCGATGACTTACTGGCCTCTCCACATTTTGGCGAACGCTGGGGACGGCACTGGTTGGATCATGCGCGCTATGCCGACTCCGATGGCTACGAAAAGGACAACAATCGACCGAATGCCTGGCGCTACCGGGACTGGGTGATCAACGCGATCAATCGAGATCTACCTTTTGATCAATTTACTATCGAACAATTCGCAGGAGACCTTTTGGAAAAGGCGACTCCAGACCAGCGTTTAGCCACCGCCTTCAACCGACAAACCCTAACCAATACCGAAGGTGGAACCGACAAGGAGCAATGGCGAGTCGCAGCTGTGATGGACCGGGTGGAAACAACCGGCACCGTCTGGCTCGGACTCACGGTAAGCTGCGCCCGCTGTCACACGCACAAGTATGACGAAATCACTCAGAAAGAATACTACGAGTTGTTTGCTTATTTTAATAACGGCGATGAAACGAACACCTCAGTGATTCGGTCCGAGAAAGAGTTTACCGCCTGGGAGAAAGCCCATACTGCCAAGAGTGCTGAATTGAAGAAGCTGGAAGCAGAACGCCAGGATCTCCGGGCCAGTTTTGGCGAACGCTACCAATCGCTCGCCCACTACACAGCAAAATTTCTTCTCGCTGCCAAACAGCAAAAAGACGATGCCCATCGCATAGTCCTTCATCCGAAAAAGATTACCGGTCCCAAAGGAGTGAAATTCCAAACCAACAAAGACCGTTCGGTTCTTGTCAGTGGCAGCAGTCCCGACAGTGGCACTTACGTGATTGAAGGGGAATTAGCTCCCGGCATTGTTACGGCAATTCGGCTGGAAGCATTGAGCGATCCCAAACTTCCCTCCAAAGGCCCCGGACGAGTAAAGCACGGTAACTTTGTGCTTAATCATATCCGGGTACTGATTGATGGAAAGGAGCAGGCTCTCGGTGACGCTGCCGCCAACCACTCACAAACCAATTGGCCCGTAACGAATGCGCTCAACGATGATGGAGTGACCGGCCCGAAAGGTAAGGGATGGGCTGTTGGGAATGAGTTTGGCAAATCCCACCACGCGGATTTCGGCCTCGTGCATCCTCCTGAATTACAGAAGAAGACTCCGATTCGTATCGAGTTGAAGCAAAACTACGGCGGCCAGCACATGATCGGCAAGTTTCGCATCAGCGTGCAAACCTCCCCCACCCTGCTGGCGGCACCGAAGCCGATTCAGGATCTACTGCTGACCCAACAGGGTATACTCAGCGACTATACCCTGTTGAATCCGAAACAAACCCGACAGCTTCAGGATTTCCTGGAGAAGGTGGACCCGGCTATTCGAGACAAAACCGGGGAAATTGCGCGGGCAAAAGCTGCGATTCCATCTAAACCGGAAATGAGTGTTCGGGTGATCGGCGAGCGTAGCGGCAACCGAAGAAATACTCACGTCTTTCGACGTGGAGAATTTAAAGAACCTCTCGACCAGGTTCACGCCGGCACCTTTGCTTCTCTACCGCCAATAGCTCATCGCGGGGAGAATGGCGATCGTCTCGATCTGGCCCGCTGGCTGGTTTCGGGAGAAAACCCTCTGCCTCCACGGGTCGTCGTGAATCGTATGTGGAAGCACCTTTTTGGCCAAGGTCTGGTCGGCACGGTCGACGACTTCGGTGTCCGCGGAGATCGCCC
>JAHDCN010000019.1 GCA_020629815.1 Verrucomicrobiota bacterium | reverse complement strand
CTTAGTTGGACGGGCGATACGAACCCGGGTTTACCATCTTCTTCACATCGTCCATGCTTAAGCGGGCGTTGGACTTGTAGCCGGTTTGTTGTCGCAGGCCGACCGCTGTGGCGGAATTGCTCAAAGCGTCGCTGCCGATACGGTCGGCAGAGGTGGAAAACGCGTCGTCCGCTCCGGCAAAGGTATTCGTGCTGAACTGATCAAGGTCTTTGCTGGACTCGGTTTTGCTGTCGAAAAGTTTGCCGCTCTCTTTCGCTTTCGAATCAGCTTCTTTTGCTGCTGTCCCGGCTTCTCTGGCGGTTTTGACGCCGGCATATTCCTGCATTTTCAAATACTCCGGCGTTTTGAAGGCCTTTGTCTCGGCCTCCATTTTTTTGAATTTCGCCTGCTTCTTATCGAATTTGCCGTCGATACCCTTAGCCTTTTCCCCTGCATAGAGGTTCCGGTTAGTAGGAACATAGTTGCCTTCCGCCGTTCGGGTGAAACCACTCATGGGGGCTTCACTCAGTTTTCCTCCAATTACCTGCGATTCCGCTTTGGGCGCTTTCTTCCGCCCGAACAGGCCTCTTTTCTGAGGGGCGGCGTTGGCATCCCGCTTCGCTACATCTTCCGCAAAAGCCACACTTGATTTGCGTGTAGTGACCGTTCTCTCTGGCTTGAGAGTTTCACAATGGCAGAGAAGACTCGCCATAGAAATGGCCAGCGCTGCCTGTGTGAATTGTCTCGCGAATCTCATACCTCACTCTGCGGTTACTTCCGCCAGTAGGGCCGATATTGAACCATTTCTTTTCCCTCGGCAAGAGCCGTTCTCCATTCCTGAAGTAAATTGCGCTGTCCCTCGGTATACTCAAAGGAGGCAGTTCTGGCTTCCCAATCGTCCAGCTTACCCCATTTCTGATACATTGTCATAAGCAGGCGTAAATCAATTCGCAACGACTTCCGGGACAGCTTTCGGAACCAACTTTCCGCTTCCTCGAATTCATTTTGGTCGACCAGAAATGCCAGATAGTCTTCCAACACATGTGCATTGGCCCATCCGAAGGAGGATATACCGGAGAGATAGCGACGATACAATGAGCCGGCCAGATCAGGGTAACCTGCTTCCTGAAACAAACGGGGTACTTCCCGGCGCCGGATCATTGTCGGGAAAATAGATTGCAGATCCGATTGAAAGAACATCGCAGAGCCAGCCTCATTCCAGAGTGATTGATGGACCTCGTGCAAACGGGGCAGATCCCGGATACTGGTGAAAAATGCAATTTGCCTCTCCGGTTGCTGTGGAAAGAAATCGTTACCCGGTCGGCCGGAGTCCTGTACTAATTTGGCAACGATGCTTTCCCCGCTTTTGCCAAAGGCGAGCAGGGTTTCCGCGATCATTTCCCACTGATCCTTTTCAAGGTTCGGATCGGTCAAAATTGCTTCGGCAACCTCGGGAAGGGAATCTTCCTGAAATGCGAGCAAAAGCTTCGCTAACCAACCACTTTCGGAATGGGACGTTAGTCGCTTGAGTAATTCGACGGCTGTGGCGTCACTTTCGACGGGAGGATGAGAAACCCACAACTGGATCAATAGAGAGGCTGATGATGATTCGCGGCGCAAATCGATCAGGGAGAAGAACGTTTCCAGGTCCTGTATGCTTTCGTCCCAGGTGTCACTGCTGGTGACTCTGTTCGACACGAGATGCACCAAAATATTCTGACGGGTAATCGGGTTGGAGACTTTACGAAACAATAAGCGAAGCAGACCTTCAGCTTCTCGGCTTTGGCCGGCTGCTGAGAGGGTTTCGGTCAGCTGGATTGTTGTTTCCGGCTTCTGTGTTTCCAATATTGTTTGGGAAAGCTCCAGGAGTAGTTCCAATGCTCCATTCGCCTGATCATTTGCCAGTTCAAATAGTTCGGAAAGGGCTTCCTGTTCCACGGAGGATTCGGTTCCGTCAAAAGTAATCCGTTTCAGCCATGAAACCGCCTCCTCGGTGCGATCCTGCTGGCTAAGAAGGATTGCCCCCGTCAGTAAGCGTGCCTTTTCAATACCCCGACCGGTTGTTGAGGTCGAATCCAGAAGTTGTAGCAATTCATCCTCATGATCGCCAGCTTGCTCGTAGGCCCGGATCAGCGCGTATTGGTATGGTAGGTGGCCGGTGCCGATATCGATCCGAAGCGGATTGTTGTCATCGTCCAGCGTAGGTGCCTTACCCAACTGCTCCAATCGGGCGATGTCGCGCTTATGAAAAAGGAAGCGGGCTCTCTGGTCGTGGAGGTAATCCACCGTCAATCCCGGAGGAGTGGGGATCTCCCGGTTCTCTAACTGATCAAGGACGCGAAGCGCCGGGTCAGGATCCATCGCCTCGAAGCAGGATTCAAAGAAACTTCGAAGCGGTGCATATTCCTGGGCATCGCGAGTGGAGTGTTCGTGCAAAACGGAGGCTGCTTCCCGCTGAAATCCGCGCTCCTGTAAAACGCGAGCCAGCTCGGTGGCGCTGCCCGGGTGTTCCAAAGAAGAAAAAAACCGGTTCAACATCTCCGATCTTTCGCCAGAGTCGCGATGCTCCAACTCCCAACCGAATCGACCGATCTGAAACAGTTCAAACTCGATTCGGGAATGCTCGTCGTTCACTGCGATGGGCCAATCTCCCGAAATTGCGTTAGAGAAATTGAAAATTGAATCACGGTCTTTTAAAGCAAAAACGCGTGAGCTGCGTTTGAGCAGTGAGTTCATGTCTGCCCAATTTGGGCCGGTTCGGTAACGCGGTGTAGCCGAACCGATCATGATTCTTTGATGCTGAACCTGACCAACGATGTCTTTTGCCAGCAGCGACAGGTAGTAATCTGCGTCAGCCTGTTTCCCGAGTGCCAGTGAGATCAGCATTCGTTTCTCGATGGCGGAAGAGGAATCCTTTGCTCCGCCCTTTTCCAGTAATGCCTGGGTTTCTGCTGCGAAAGTTTCACGCTCTGCATCTGTTTCCAGTAGGCTGAACATTTCGGTAAGCGCAGGATAGTATTGGGGCGGTACGCGGCTGCCACCTGTGCGAGTCATTCTTTGGATAGCTTCCGCCAGCATTTCGTATCGAGCCGACTCATCACCTGCCCATCCGGCTACCTGAGATATTTGAAAAATCGAAGCCCCTTCCAGCAGCGTTTCCTGTTCGTGCAATACCTCGGCAACGAGAAATGCCTCCTCAATTTTCCCAGCGCGACGGAGTTCGGAAAAGGTGTGGGTGCCAAGGGTTGGGTCGATGTTTCGCTCTCTGAGGAAAGAGGCGACATAGTCAAAATCGACGCCTTTTTCGGTATCAGTCAGATTACGCAGCCAGAACAAGGCCGCCATGGTTGCAAAGTAGCTTCGGTCGGGATTCGGAGTGTTCTCTTCACCGCCAAGTGGAGCTGTGATGTCGCCGTCTCTTGCGAGGAACCGAATCAAAGTTAGCCAGGGGAGGTTGGCTGAGACCTCCCAGTCTTCTTTTTCCTGTGCCGTTTCGGTAAGTACGGCGAGCGTTGCGTCATGAAGGCGCGCATAGCGAAATGCCCAGAGTTTCTCTCGCCATTGGGAACTGTCCCGTTCCTCCCAGCGAGCGAGCCACTGATCGGTCTCACCCGTTTCCGCAAGTAGTTGGGCAGCTTCTTCAATAGCCCGTAGACGGAGGAAATACTTGGCTCTCGGCAATAGAGAGAATTCCGGATGTGAATCCTGAAGCCAATCAGAAATACGTTCCTGGGTTTCGGCAAAAGGCAGCGAGCTGTTGCGTGCCGGAAAGCTTTCGACTGTAATGGCCAGTTCACGAAGTCGATCTTCTCCGGAATCCGGATCGCCCACCCGGGGGCTGTGAATGATGGGCCAAATTTCGCGGGCCGTATATTTTTCCGGCAGCGGTTCGCCTTCGCTGGCAGAAATGACAGTTTCAAACAAGGCAAGTGCGCCGCGACGATCGCCGGATTTAGCTTTCAGCAATCCGAGTTCCAGAGTGGCGTGCAAATCCCAGCTTCTAAGAGCTACCAGTTTTTCCAGCACTCGAATTGCCGATGTGTATTGATTGTTGTCGCGGTAGTAGGTTGCCAATTGGCCGAGGAAATCAGTGTCCTGTCCAAATTTGGTTTCCAGTCGTCTACGCAATAAATCGGCTTCGCCAATGCGGAGGTCTTTCTCCAGCATCTCAATCAGTGAACCCCAGTTTTCAATCGTAGTCTCTCCCTCTGCCCGCGCGATGATTTGCCGGCGATAGTAAATGGCAGATTGTAAATCGCCCAGCTGGCCGGCGAGTTCGCCCAACTCATCGAGTAGCTCTTCGCTTTGCCCGGAGAGGTAGTAAGCTTTTTTCATCGCAGCGAAGGCTTCGGCATCATTGCCAGCGGCTCGATGAACTTTGGCCAGTGCCTCGGGAAAGAACCGATCAAAAGGTTCGCGCTGAGCCAGCTCCTGGTAGCGATCCTGCAGCCAGGGAAGCAGTGAGTGGGATTGCGCTGTGGTTAACTGGGCATCGAGCTGCTTGCGTCGTTGCACCGGGTCTGTTTCCCGAACAATCAAATCCAGTTGCGCTTTGATAGCCTCTTCCGGTTGGTTGGTTTCAATCAAGGCAGTAGCCAGTTGCTTGATGATTCGCCGCTTTTCGAAAATATTCGCTTTTCGAAAAGCCGCCCGCCAAACATCGATGTGTTTGGTCGTGCTGCCCTGCATCTTGTACGCTTTGGCAAGGGTGTTAAGCGTGTTCAGAGACGCATCCGGATGAGAAGCCATTTTCTGGAGATCCCGAATCGCTTCATCTTCCCAACCGAGTTGAAAGCGAACAAAGGCTCGTTTTTGCAGGTAGTCTTCCGCATTGTCCGGGTCGATTTCCGCCAGTGTTTCCAGATGTTTAACCATCAGGGCTGGGCGCTCCTGCTGCTCGGCCATTTCCAGAAGCATCTTTTCCACATCGGGGTGCGGCTCTTTGGCTTCTGCCTTTGCTGCTGAGAGATGAAAAAAGCACTCACGGGTATCTTGCAGCTTGAACGCCCACCACGCGGCGCGGTAGCGGGAAGCGACCGATGGATTCTGATTCGCCTCGTTCTTGACCCGGGTGAAATACTGCATCACCTCGGGAGGCGGGCCCTGCTCGGTTTGGCGCTTGGATTGGGATACGGCGGCAGCCAATTTGCGGTATTCCGAAAGCGTCTGGATATTTCCGGAATTGAGGATTTTCGCATTTGGATCGACTTCGTCTTTGGAATAGAAGCCGCGAAGCAGAGTAAAGATTTTCTGATCAATCTCGGCCCGCTTTTCGATTTCACGATTTCCGGCGAGCACTTCCTCCAGTACTTCGACGGCTTCATCGATTTGTCTTCGGTCGATCAAAATATCGGCCTTGGTATTGAGATAATCGAAATTACCGGGTGCTAACTCGATTGCTTTCTCTGCAGCTGCCAAGGCTTCATCGGGCAGATCAATTTCACGGAAGGCAGTGGAAATTTGCTGCATTCTTCGCGCGCGTTCGGTGGAGGCGAGGCCTTCCGTTTCCGCGTAGGCATGCAAAGTTTCCACAGCTTGTTCCTGCCTGCCCCGCTCCTGCAAAAAGCGCGCGAGATCGAGAGGGGCGGATTCGCCATCGCTACCTGCGACTACTCCGGCACTTTGCTGGCGGAGCATACCTTCGACTAATTCATCGAGGTAGAAACTCCGGGCAAACTCCAGAACACTTCGACTCACATCCGGGTCACCGGGATACTTCGCGAGATAGTCTTGCAGGATTTGCTCGGCGACTTTGGGCTCCTCATCATTCAGAGCAACCCGTGCTCGCAGCAGGATCAAACGCAAAGGAACTTCCGGCTGAGTTTCCAATACCTGATCCAAGGTCGCCGCTGCCGCCTCGTAGTTGTCGTTTTCCATCTGCACCTCAGCCAGTCGAACGCGGTAGTCGAGATCCTGTGGTAGCAGGGAAGAAAGCCGGGCCATCGCTTTCTCCTCCTCACGGGTATTCGCTGTCTGACGATAAAATTGAACCAGCAGATACAGGTCGCGCTCAGTTGGGTTTTCCACCTCCGCCTTGTCGCGAAGTGTTTGTTCCAATTCGCTCAGACGGTCAAAGCGTTCGTGAGCCCGGACCAGTCGGGAGAATAGCTCTTCGTGCTGATGGTCCTTGAAGTGAACCAGCTTCATTCCATCGCGGGCCGTGGACACCGCATTCTCAAAATCACTGATAAATTCATAGAGCCGGTTCAGCTCCAGAATCGCAGTCAGCTTCTTCTGCGGATCATTCTGCTCTACCAAATCCTGTAGTACATCGATGGCGCTGTCGGTCTCGCCCGCCTCGAGCAGCATACCCACGATTTCTGTCCGCAAGGCGACATTGCCCGGATAGGCCTGAAGCAATTCCTGCCAGGTGGCCACCGCCTCTTCGGTCTGTCCCTGCTCCTTCTGCAAAATGGCTTTGCGCAACCTGATCGCAACCCCGTCCTCCGTTTGCACCGGAATCAATTTCACCAGACGAGTGTAGTTGGACAGAGCTTTGCTGACCCTCTTTTGCTGGTCGGCAATCTCAGCAGTTGCCTTGAGTGCCGGAATCGAATCGGGGTCGGAATCCAGAACCAGAGAGTAGAAGTTCCGGGCTTCTTCGATCTGTTCATTTTTGCGAAGCAAATGCGCATACAATAATGTTGCTACACCACCCTTCGGATCTTCTGCTTCGGCGGAGTTACGAAAATACTCCAGCAGTAGCGGCACCTGATTTTTCTTCCCATACAGATCCCACAGCAGATCAAATACCTTTCCGTACGATGGATCTTTCTGCAGCAGGCTGATGTAATGATTCGCCAGTCGGGTGTCGGTTTGCGACCATTTGACTTCAACAGCGGGCTGCTCCTCTTCCTGTGCGGTTGCTGCTGAGAGAAGGAAAAAGGCAATGGCGACGCCCGGGAAAAAAAGTCGGGTTACTGCTGCCAAAAATGCCATCTACAGAGGGGTATAAACCTACCAGGGAAGGTAGGCGCGGCGCCACGGGACGTCAACCGACGCAAGCCCCGTTTGAGCATTGAGAAGGCCATCAGTTGCTGCGTGAAAAAAGCTTGAGAACCTGTAGGGTGAATCGGTGTTTAACCAGGAAGAGGAACCATGTCTTTGAAATTCGAATGTCCGCACTGTGATGCGCGTCTGTCTGCTGAGCCGGAGCTGTATCATACCGAAATCGATTGCCCGACTTGCGCGCATACATTTGTCGTGCCGACACCGGAAGATTTGGGTCACCCGGCAGAGGAAAAGATCAAGTTCCTGTGCCCCGGATGTGGGCGCAAGCTCTCTGCCACTGAGGCTCAATTTGGCACCGAGATGCCGTGTCCATTTACCGATTGTGAAAAGCCAGTGATAGTTCCGAGGCCGGAATGGAAGCCGGTTCCCACGACTCGTCTCAAAAAGAACCCGGGCAGCTGACCCAACAGGGTTAGGTCGATGAGGCAACAGGGTTAGGTCACTGACCAAACGGGGTTAAGCCGCCTCTTTTTCGTCGGAAGGGGGCTTGTCGTCACCGCCCTTTTTCTTCTTTGGCTTTTTCTCAGAGACGACTTTGGGCTCTTCTTCGCCTTCGACGATTTCGCGGGTGATCGTCACCGAGCTAAAGCCTTCCGCGCTGGGTGCCTCATACATGACTTCCAGCATCAGCTTTTCGAAAATAGACCGCAGAGCGCGAGCACCGGTGCCGCGTTCAATCGCGTCTTCCGCCATGGCCTCGAGTCCGGATTGCTCAAGTCGCAAATCGACACCATCCATGGCGAGGAGCTTGCTGTATTGTTTGACCAAAGCATTTTTTGGCTCCGTCAGAACCTGAATCAGCTCTTCGCGTGTCAGGCAACGAAGTGTGGAAACAACTGGAAGGCGGCCAATGAACTCAGGGATCAAACCGAAACCGGTCAGGTCTTCCGGAGACACGTTGCGCAGGTGAGTTTCCACCTCCTGTTCACTGGCTACCGTGGTGACTTCTTCACCAAAACCGAGCACTTTTTTGCCAAGGCGGCGGGAAACGATTTCGTCGAGACCAACAAATGCGCCTCCGCATACGAAAAGAATTCTCTCGGTGTTAACCTGAATGTATTCCTGTTGCGGGTGTTTGCGTCCGCCTTGTGGAGGCACATTACAAACGGTTCCCTCAAGCATTTTCAAAAGAGCCTGCTGAACCCCTTCACCGGATACGTCCCGGGTGATGCTGACATTTTCTGTCTTGCGACCGATCTTGTCGATCTCGTCGATGTAGATGATGCCTTTTTCTGCCTTAGCGACGTCGTAGTCAGCCGCCTGCAACAATCGCAGCACGATATTCTCCACGTCTTCGCCAACGTAGCCGGCTTCGGTCAAAGTGGTGGCGTCGGCGATGCAGAAAGGAACATCGAGCACACTCGCCAGCGTCTTGGCCAGAAGTGTCTTGCCGGAACCGGTAGGACCGATCAAAAGGATATTACTCTTTTCGATTTCGACTTCTTCGAACTCGGAAAACTTGTCATGCGCCCGGAGTTTGGCCGGCGCGGAGAACTGATTGAGCCTTTTGTAATGATTGTGAACAGCGACGGAGAGAACCTTTTTGGCATGCTCCTGCCCGATTACGTAGTCGTCGAGGCCTTTGCGCAATTCGGTAGGAATCGGAACGCTGAACTCGCTGGAGACTTCCTCTTCGTCTTCGAACAGCTCTTTATCGAGAATGCCCTGACAGACGGTGATGCAATTGTCGCAAATGTAAACGCCGGGACCTGCGATCAACTTCTTAACCTCTGCGTGGCTTTTACCGCAGAAGGAACACATTGTTAATGTCGAAGCCCGGGCCATGAAATTGCGTGGTCGAAAAAGGTGACGTGTCGGCGGGGAAAATCAAGTGCCACCGAAATCCCATTCTACTCACCTCAATACTAATTGCCAGTATTAATTTAAATTTCTAGAATTTTAATTATTTTTTAAACAAATCGGAAAAATTTAAAATTGAATCGAGTGTCTGAGTTGCTGCGATGCCGATGTCTTTTTCCCCTCTGATTCGCACAGTCATTGGCAGCTCAGCCTGTAGGCCCATTTCGATGTCCCGGTCCGCATCGCCCACCATCCATGAGCGGGAAAGATCGATTCCGAAATCTTCGGCGGCCTGATGAATCATCTGAGGGTCAGGCTTGGGCTGATAGCTGCAGTGGCTACCGGTGTAGGCGTAGATGCCATCCAGTAGAGCTCCCGACTCGAGCAATGTCTTTTGCAAATTGTGGTGAATTCGATCCAGCTCTTCCTGAGACATGAGCCCTTTTCCAACACCTTTCTGGCTGGTGATCAGGACTGCCAGCCAGCCCTGTGCGCGCACGGCCTGAATCGCTTCGATAATCCCTTCTTGAAGCTGAAAATCTTCCCAGCGCAAAACGTATCCCGGACCGGGTGAGCGATTTACCACACCATCGCGGTCGAAGAAAACGCAAGGACGGGGCGCAAGCTGAGGCCGAATCTGTTCCAAATCCTCTTCGTGATCCACATCGGATCGAGAAGGTAGCTCAACGGATTGCAGCCCGGCTTTTGCAGCAGCTTCAACAGTGGCAGAAAATGTATGCTCGCTGCTCCACGGAATTTCCCGGAAAACTTCCGGAGTGTGATGCGGCAAGCCAATCAGGTAGTAGCCGCCATCGTGACACGGCCCCACTGCTGCCCGGGATTGCTGAAGTGCCGTCCAGGTTTGTTCAAAGACTTCGGAATCCAGATCAACGCAATCGGTTCCAACGATTGCGAGCAGGCTGTCTTGTGAGCGTGAAAAGACAAACTCAGATGCTCCTTCGAGGCGGTCTCCGAGGTCACCGGAACACTGCGGATGAAAAATCACCTCTCCGGGAAAGGCACTGCTCCATGGACGAAGCCATTCTTCAATGGATTCCCGGCGTTCGACCGGGTCGAAACAAATCACCAATGAGTCTGCGCCGGAGAATCGACTGATGCGTTCGAAGACCAGCCCGACAAGCCGACAGTATATTCGCGTGGCGTCATCTTCGCCGATTCCCTCGGCCAATCGAGTCTTTACCTTTCCGGGCTCCGGATACTTGAGGAAAACTGCGACCACCTTTTTCATATTCGTTTCACCCATGGAAGGGGAGCGAATACGCCTTCACCGAAACTCCGTTTTGATTCAGGCTGATATGATGAAAAGGAACGCCACAGTCCGGAAGGAAATCGCAAAAGTCATCTTCCGGACCGGCTGTGAATTCGCAAACCGGGCTGGAAACTCCGGAGTGCATGACTCCGTCGAAGTTCATTTGCAGTCCCCGATGAATGTGGCCGGTAAAAACTCCCAACAAACGGCTGCCGATTTTTTCCCGAACCAGCTCAAGAACTTCAGCGCCGTTCTTCACGGGAAGATGTTCATCGATCCACGCCGAACCAATGGGCAACATGGGGAAATGAAGGAACAGAGCGGTGGAGTGTTCCGGATTTAGATCATTTAAAAGAGCCTCGATCTGATGCTCTGAAAGATAACCATGCGGGCCTTGCTCAGCCGGTACCATTCCGTCGAGAATGAAGAAGTCAGTTTTCTCGCCGGCAGCCGCTTCCGATTCAATTTTGTAACAGACTTCGACTCCGTCTGCCAGCAGCGGTCTGTAGTCGCCGAACGTCAGGAATCGGCGCATCATTTCGCGGTCATCGTGATTGCCGGTTGCGTAGTAGACCGGAGCCTGCAATCGCGACAAAACGGATTCGGCCAGGCGATAGGCATCTTCGTCGGGATCGTTTACCACATCGCCGGTATGAATAATGAACTCGGGCTGGAAGGGGAGTTCGTTTATTTGTTCGACCAGCATCTCCACCCGACGTAGCACCTGGGAGCCCCGAATCTCATGATTCCGATTCGGCCCGAAGTGAGTATCGCTGATGTGAACAATTTCCAAGCTGCAAAGAGGTGAACGAAAATAACTAACCATTGGTCGAAACGTTTTGCAAAGAGACTCAGGGAAGTCTTGAAAATCATCAGGTTTGCGGGAACTTTGCGGGCCTTTCGGACTCCTGTTCCCGTTACCTGCCCGTATGAGCAACCGCACCCGCCGAGCTGGCTCCCGCAACGCCAGTGAAGAAAACCTATTGCAGCGTCTTCGCCGCAATGTGGTAGTTCGTTTTTTGGTCGTGCTCCTGCTCTTCTGGATTGCTGTCGGCGCTTTCTTAGCCTTGATCGTGATGTTCCACTATCATCGCCTCGCCGGGGACTATGATATCGGGGCTGTGGCGCGCATTCCGATGGAATCAACCGTCCTGGACGGAACCGGACAAACACTGGGCTATCTGCACGGTGAGAATGCTACCTACCCGGTGGCACTGGAGCAGGTTTCCCCTCATTTTGTGAATGCCCTGATTGCCCGGGAAGATTCCCGCTTCTGGAAACATGGAGGAATCGACTATGTAGGAACCGTCCGGGCGTGGGCGCGAAACTTCAAAGATAAGCGCGTAGTTCAGGGAGCCAGCACGATCACGATGCAACTGACTCGCATGACCTACGGGATGCGTGACCGGACAATCAAACGAAAGCTGCTGGAGATGGCCATCGCCCGCCGGGTAGAAGGTCGCTACAAAAAGGAAGAGATTTTAACTCACTACCTGAACCGGATTTTTCTCGGCACGGGGATGAATGGCATTCAGCAGGCGTCGATTGGCTACTTTGGGAAAAATGCCTCGGAATTGACTCTCGCCGAGTCTGCAATGATTGCCGGAATCATTCGGGCTCCGAATGGGTTTTCTCCGTTTCGCCACTACGAAACTGCCTTGCGCGAAATGCGGATGACACTCGATCGCATGGTGGACGAAGGAACGATCACGGCGGAGGAAGGTGCTGCTGCCTCGAATCAGCGACCACAGGTCCGACCGCAGGAGGAATGGATGGAGCTGCTGCGTCGCAACGCGAAGGTTTCCGAAGACAACTGGATCCTTGATATGGTGGAACGAAAAGTGAAGGAATTGGTTCCCTCACTTGCGGAGTCCGGAGGACTGAAGGTTGAGACCACTTTTGACCTGCGTATTCAAAACAGTGCCGAGCAGTCGGTTGAGAATTGGCTTAGTAGACTGGAAAACTCTCCGAATTATTCGCACCCATTGGTGTCGCAGCATCAGGAGGGGGATCCCCGCTATCTGCAGGCTTCTTCCGTCGTTCTGGAAAATCATACCGGAGCGATCCGGGCTCTGGTTGGTGGGCGGAATTACTCGCACAGTGCCTTTAACCGGGCGACAGGTTCGAAGCGTCAGGTCGGTTCCGTTTTCAAGCCGCTCGTATATGCGACTGCGTTTGAGAAGGGATTGTTTCCCGGAATGTTTTTACCTGATACCCCGCTGGAGCCGGGTGAAATCGATTGGTATGATTCAGACTGGAGTCCGGAAAATTCCGATGGCGAATACTATGGGCCTACGCCGGTAGCGCTCGGCCTGATTCGTTCCCGAAACACACTGACGGTGCGAGTCGGCGAACAGGCGGGGATTGATAATGTCCTCAATATGATGGATCTGGCGGGACTCTCCACCGGCAAGACTATTGAGCCGACTCCGACCGTATATATCGGCAACATCGGTTCGAACGTTTTTGAACTCACCAGTGCGTATTCGGTCTTTCCGACAGGCGGCGTTCGACACCAGCCGTTTTTCATTGAGCGAATTCTGGACCGGGACGACACGGTTCTATATGAGCATTCCGGTGCCAATTATCGGGTCGTTTCAAGTGGCGCTGCCTGGATGACCACCAATGTGCTCAAGCGGGTTTTGGAAGAGGGCGGAACCGGGGCATCGCTCAGAAATCTCGGATTTTCCTCTCCTGCTGGCGGAAAGACGGGTACTACTAACGATTTCCACGATGCCTGGTTTGTCGGCTTTACCAGTCGGTTGACCGCAGGTGTATGGGTGGGGCTCGATCAACCTGCCACCATCAACCCGGGAGCGTACGGCGGGCGGGTTGCGATTCCCGTTTGGAAAGACATCATGTCTGATGCCCAATCGATCGGCTATGAATTCAACGAATTTGCAGCGCCGGAAGAGGTGATTGAAATGAACCTGTGCCGATCTACGGGTATGCTTGCCGATGACAGCTGCAAAGAAGTCTACACTGAGCTGGTGCCGCACGATTTGATCCCACGGAAATTCTGTTCCGGGAGCCATTGATTGATGGACTTTGAAGACGTTTTCCACCGATATCCCAGACGGTCGTATGTGACCCGGGTAGAGTCGATATTGATGATAAACAGTTATTCAGGCAAGTTTGCATACCGATTGGATCCTAGTTTTCCCCCGATATTTTTGTCCTTACCTGATGGGGAAGAGAAAATCGGAGATGCGGTTTTTGATACTTTAGAAGCCAGCCGTTACATCTTAAATGAAAAAAAACTTCTCGATTTTTTGAATCCAGAGAAAGCTCGAGAGGATGAGATTTCCAATGATGAAATGTTGAAGCGAGCTACAGGCCTAAACACTAGACAGCTGAAACTCAAGAAAAGGCTCTGTCTTGTAGAAAAGGTCGGCAGTATTGTCGAAATTACGCCACGAAAGAAACTAACAGGGGAAGAAGTCCTAGATTATTCTAGGCAGATACGGTTTGCCGAAATGCCAACTTCCTTTGAGCTAGCAAGAGGCATACTTGAACTGATTGGTCGTTAGCTTCCTTACGAAGTCCGCTCACGGCGTCTCGCTTCGCTTTTCAGGCGCAGCGCATTCAGTCGAATGAAGCCGGTGGCATCGTTTTGGTTGTAGGCATCTTCCGCACCACCTTCCATGGTAGCCACGTCTTCATCGTACAGGCTCAATGGTGAGCGACGTCCCGCCGTGATCGTGTTGCCTTTGTAAAGCTTCATCCGTACTTCACCGGAAACAGTTTCCTGAGTGTGTGTCACTAGTGTCTGCAGCGCTTCCCGCTCGGGAGCAAACCAGAACCCATTGTAAACCAACTCCGCGTATTTCGGAATCAGTGTGTCACGGGTGCGCATCACTTCGCGATCCATGGTCAGACTTTCGATCTGACGGTGAGCTGCCATCAAGATCGTTCCGCCCGGCGTTTCGTAGATGCCCCGGCTCTTCATTCCGACGAAACGGTTCTCCACCATGTCGATCCGGCCGATGCCGTGTTTGCCACCGAGGTGATTCAAAACGCGCATCACTCCATACGGACTCAACAGGGTATAGTCATCGACTGTACCCTCTTTGGTCACGTCGCCAAGTTCGTCGATGATGCTATCCAGTGCTTCTGTCTTCAGCCCGATACAGTTGCCTTTTTCAAACAGGAACTGAACGTATTCCGGCTGATCCGGCGCTTCCTCCGGGGAAACGCTGAGCACATACATGTCGCGATCTGCATCGGTGGTCGCATCGTACCAGCAATCTTCCAGTACGCCGCTCTCGAAACTGATATGCAGGAGATTCCGGTCCATGCTGTAAGATTTGGAAGCGGAAGCCTGCACCGGAATATTGTTGGCTGCGGCATAGTCGATCATTTCCGCCCGGCCGGGAAACTGCTCACGGAACCGGTCCTGACGCCAAGGGGCGATCATTTCAATCTCAGGAGCAAGTGAAGCAGTGGAAAGTTCGAAGCGAACCTGGTCATTACCTTTTCCGGTAGCGCCGTGGGCAATCGCGTCTGCACCAAATTCACGTGCAACCCGAACCATTCCTTCGGAGATGCAGGGGCGGGCAATGGAGGTGCCAAGTAGATATTGACCTTCGTAAATCGCTTCGGCCTGAATCATCGGGTAGATGTAATCCTTAGCAAAAGTGGCTTTGAGGTCGTCGATAATGCATTTCGAAGCCCCGGTGTTGAGCGCCTTTTCTTCGAGGCCGTCGAGCTCTTCCTGTTGGCCGACATCAGCGCAATAGGCGATCACTTCAGCGTTGTAGGTCTCCTTTAACCAGGTCAAAAGAACGGAGGTGTCGAGTCCACCGGAATAGGCTACTACGATTTTGTTAATCTTGTCGTTGGCGCTCATAATTTCGGCGCACAGTGTAGCCGAAGCCGATCGCTTCGCAACGGAGGAATAGTCAGGCTTTTTTCGTTTTTACCGCCCGCTTCCGATCCGGATAAAGAGCCCGGCAGATTCCGCAAACGGTGCCGTCGCACCCGCGCGCGGTGCAGTGCTCGCGTCCGTAGAAAATGATCTGCAGGTGCAAGGCATTCCACTGCTCTTCGGGGAAGCAACGCTTTAGATCTTTCTCCGTCTGGGTGACGTTTTTTCCGTTGGTCAGCTTCCAGCGCTGGGCGAGGCGATGAATGTGGGTATCGACTGGAAATGCAGGGACCCCAAACGCCTGGCTCATTACTACGGATGCTGTCTTGTGGCCGACCCCGGGAAGCTCTTCGAGGTCGGGGAAATTCTGCGGGACCTCACCGTTGTGTTTCTCGATCAAGATCTTGGAGAGTCCGGAAATCGCTTTCGATTTTTGGGGAGACAAGCCACAGGGTCGAATGATCTCCTGAATCTTCTCCACTGGCTGTTTGGCCATATCAGCGGGATTGTCCGCCAATGCAAACAGATCCGGCGTGATCTTATTAACCCGCTCGTCTGTACATTGAGCGGAAAGGAGTACGGCTATCAGCAGCGTGTAGGGATCTTTGTGATCCAGCGGGATCGGTGTTTCCGGATACAGCTCAGCCAGTTTCTTTGCTACAAAGTCAGCGCGTTCCTTTTTGGTCATGGGAAAAGCTTCACTTAACCCCTTTTCTTAACCTCCTCCACTGGGAGATCAAAAGTTTCCACACTGATCCTATGAAAGGGAAAACCGCAGGCGTCGAAACTACGCCCGTGTGTTAAGCATCTCCAGCTGTTCTGCGCGCTCGTAGGCAGCAGAGGCAGCAGCTTTGCGCTCGATCTCACGAAGCATAGTGCGCACGTGATTGGCGTGAGGAACATGTTTGCGGCCATCCAGAATTCGATGGCTAACTTCGAAGCTACCCCATTCGATAACCTGAATCGGCACATTGCGAACACCCCAGGCGTTCATCGCCGCGAAGGTGGGCTTGTAAATATCGATCGTGTTGGTTCCCACCAGAGCGGAACCGTAGTCATCGACCACAAATTCGTAAGGCATCCCGGTAATGCGGAAGCGAGTTCCAACCGGATATCTTGACCAGTCTGCAGCAGCGCTTCGAATCAGGCCACCGTATTTGAGCTCCGTCCCAGCCGCGTTCAATTTCCCGTAGGGTAGACTGTCAGCTTCTTTGTGACAGTAGGCTGTGGTGCGAACCATCATCACGCCGCCCGGTGGAACCATTGTTGGGCGGAGTGTCTCGGAAAGACTTGGTTTTGTAGACGGAGCTACGTTGAACGAACTGCCGGGCGAGTACGAGCTGGAATTCGCAGAAGCCAGAACGATCGGGGAGCTCGAAGAGGATACAGGTTCCGGATCAACAACTCGCGGCTTTTCTACTGGGGCCGGAGCTGGTGGTGTCGGTGGAGTGTCCACTTTTTGGACAGGAGGAGCTTCAACTACTACCTCTGACTCCAGAACTTTCTGGGCAGACTCTGCCACAGAAACTCTGATCGCAGATTTCTTTCCTTCTTCCATTTCGACAGGAAGAGCAACCAGCGGCCCGGTTTTTGCTGCGGTATTCACCTTGCTGGTCAGGCTGCTGCTGGGAGTGCAGCTTGGCAAAACAGTTGCCAAGATCAGGCTGACACCTGCAATCGGAAGTGCTTTTTTCTGTCCTGTTCCCTTTTCCATCGAAGCGGTCCCGTTTCCATTAGCGAAAATCACCCATCTGGTCAACCCATTTGTAGGCAATTTTACTCTATGGTAATTATAGCAGTATTTAGTAAACTTAAAAGTTAATTTTTCCAGATTTTCTTTCATTCATGGAAATTAAGAAGGTGTGACTCCTTTGGTAAGCATCAGGTTGCCGTATTTGGCTGTGTCACCGGTCATTACGACAGCGAAAGCGCCTTTTGCGGCCTCATAGAAGGCAAAGCGCTCCAGCTTTCCAATTGGACTGGATGAACCGTGCTTTTCTGCGACTTCGCAATATCTGGCTTCGACAGAAGGGTCGGCTTGATCACCTTCCACCGGTGCCATCATATTCATGGGATGCTCGACGTAGGAATCGAGTTCCAAAAGCGGGAGGATTGCATCCAGAAGGTCGGGGATTTCCAATCCATCTGCTCTGAGCGTGTTGGCATTGGTGGAGTGGCCCGGGAAATGCGCATCTGCAAGGACGATGGTATCCCCATGTCCCATTTTGCAGAGTATCGCGAGCAGTTCCGGGCTCAGGAGAGGCGAAATTCCCTTGAGCATGCCATTCAAACGGCTGCTCAGGGAATTTGATAGAAAATTTCGTCGAAAAACGAAACCCTATTTAAGGACGCGAACCTCAACACGTCGATTCAACGCCCGACCTTCGGCAATGCTGTTGTCGCCGGTAGGCTCAGACTCGCCCTTGCCTTCGCTATCGAACAATTCGGGTTTCAAACCGTTTTTGACCAGGTATTCCACAAAATTTGCGGCCCTGTCTTCGCTCAGTTTTACATTCGCGTCCGATTGTCCTCGGCTGTCTGTATGGCCAGTCACGACGAAACGCGCTTTGGGAAAGATGCGTGTAATATGGGTAACCTGAGCCAAAACACGTGCCTGCTGAATGGAATCGAAATTGGTGGTGTTGGAATCAAAGTAGACCGGTTCGATTTTGTAGAGGACTTCCTGTGCAGCATTAATCTTGGGCTGTGCTTCGGCCAGTTGCTTCGAGAGTTTGGCATTTTCTTTCTTAGTGGTTGCCAGCTCTTTCATAGCGTCGGCTCCTTTGGAAAGGTCATTCTTTGCTGAGTCCAATTCCTCGCGCATCGATGCCAGGGACTTGTCTTTCTCGCCCGACTTTTTTTGCAAATCTGTGAAGTCTTTCTGCATTCTGTCTACCTTGCCTTGTAGGGAGTCTTTTTCTTTTGCGAGCATGGCAAGTTCCATGGTCTGCTCTTTTAGCTTTGCAGAGAGCGCGATATTCTTCGTGGATTGATCATCTTTCGCCTTGGTTAACGAGAGGATTTCCGTGGCCGATTTCTTTTGAGCAAGACTTAGGGTTTCCATTTTTTTCCCATAATCTCCGCGGTCGGCTTTCATTTTCTGAACTTCGGCTTCCAGAGCTTTTTCCTTTTTCGAAAGATCAGCCATTTTTGTCTGCAGCCTGGATTCCGCTGCTTTCAGTTTTTTTGCAGACTCACTGATCTCTTTTTCTGCAATGAGAGCCTTTTCTTTCGCGAGAGTCATTTCCTTGTCGCGAGCAGCGATGGTTTCCTCTGCAGCTTTGAGTTTTGCTGTCAGCTCGGTGACCTGCTTGCGATTTGCTGGTTTGTTTGCAGGCTTCGCAGGCTGAGCCGTCATTGCTTTTTTCAGCTCTGCCTCTTTTGCTTTTAGTTGATCACTGAGTTTGCGATTGGCCAGTTCGAGTTTGGCTAGCTTATCGTTTCCTGTTTTCTCTACACTTTGCAGTCGGGCCAGCTCATCTGCCTGTTTTGCCCAATAGGCTTTCATGCTGTCCGCGGCTTTCTGCAGTGCGGGGTAGTCGCTCTTCATGGCCTTCGGGGCTACAGTTTTTGCGGCTTCCAGATTCTTTTTCAGCAGATCCCGCTCTCGAATGACCTGTACCAATTCGGCTTTTCCGGCTGAAAGTTGCTTGTCTTTCTCGCTAATCGTTTTGGATGCTTTATCCAACTCTGTTTTGGATTTGGTAAGCTCCTCTTGAGTCTTTTTGTGCGTGGCTGAGAGAGTGTCAGCTTTGGCAATTGCCTCTTTCTCCATCTTGGTGGATTGGGCAAATGCGGCCACCAACTTATCGAGCTCCACTTTCTGTGCCTTGTTGGCACTCTGCAGGTTTTTCTCTTTTGCCTGGAGGTCTGCCATCGCCTTGGCATTGTCTGCCATTTCTTTCTGCTTCTCTTTCAGATCGGTCAACTGCCGGGCATGAGCGACCGCTTCTGTTTTAGCCGTCTTCAGATCTTTTTGTGCTTTTGCCAATTCGCTCTTCAGTTTTCCCAACTCTTTCTCGGCGACTTCCAGTTTCCCGTGATTTTCGCAGTCCCCTTTCTCGATTTCCTTGATCTCGACCTTTTTGACGCTTTCCAGTTCCTTTACCAATCCCTCGAGGGCCGCCGTCTCTGCCTGCCGTTGTTTTGCCATCTGTTCCGCAGCGCGCGTGGAATCAGTCTGCTGTTGTTTCAAGAGTTGATACAACTTTTCCAGATTTTCTGAGCGGAGATCGAGAGCTTTCTTGGCGGCCAGGTTTTGTTCGTGGGTTTTTTTCTGAAGCGCTTTCAATCCGGTGATTTGCTTTTGTAAGCCTTCCAGATCTGTCGTTTTGGTGGAAATGATTTCACGCGACTTGGTGCATTCCTCACAGGCAGGTTCTGCTTTCTTTTCAGCCTTTGGTCGTGGCTTTTGTTTGGTCTTTTTTGGCGCTGCGTAGACCGGCAGAGACACGGCGATAAAGATTGCGCCAATGACAGTGAGAAGATGAGGGGTGTGTTTCATAAGTTCTGTGTTTCGTAGTTTTGAGACTAGCAATCCAGGGTATCGAAGTCACAGCAAAAATCGGTCATTTTTTCAGAATCAGAGGAACCGTGGGGTGGCGGTAGGAGGTAAGGGTCGCCGTCTTGGAATTCAGATCGATCCGTACGCTGCCGGATGCAGATATGTCGAAAAGACTGATTCCCCGATCTTCGATTCGTGAAATCCAGTTTTCCGAAAGTTGCTCGAAAGCGGGGTAGGCACCGTTCGAGGAGAGAATGGCCTGGGGATTTACTGCCTGAACGAATTCCTCGAGGCCGGAAGGGGAATCGGAATGCTGTCCACGAATCCAGATGTCAGCTGACAGATCGACGCCGCTATCGAGCAAGGATTTCTCGGTCGCGAATCCGGAGTCGAATGTGAAAAGGATTCTCCAGCTCTGGTAATGAAGTTTGCCAACGAGACATTGATCGTCGGCCAATGACCCGGCCGGCTCTTTGTCTTTCGGCGGGTAGAGAGTGCGCCATTCCACATTTTTGGCCGGGCGTAAAATGTTTCCGTCAGAAGCGGTCAATGTGGTGATCTCCTTTTGCGCGGCAAGCGCACGAATTTGGGGTGCGACTCTTGCCTTAAATGGCAGGGGGCTTTTTATAAGCAGTTTGGGTCGAAATTGCGTTATGGCTGCTGGAACCATGCCGATATGTGCCTGATCACCGTGAGAAAGGATAATTCCCTCGAGCTGGTTGATTCCCTGATTTCGCATGAGTGGCAGCATCTGCCATCGGTAGGTTCCGCTGCCGCCTGAATCGATCAGCCAATATTTGTCGTTTTCGAGTTTTAGGAGGGAAGATGATTCGCCCCCAAATCCGGTCACCGTAATTTCAACTGGACTCTTGGAGCGCGTATCGCTCATTGCTCCCGATTGGAAGTAGCTTCCCGGAAAACTGGAGAAGAAACCGGCGAGGCTCGTCAATAAAGATGCCAGCCAAATGTTGAGTTGATTGGAAAGGGTAGTTAACCATGTGGCGGAAACACCGAAGGATAGTATCGATACTCCCGCGACCCAGACAATCACGGCTGCCAGAGTGACCATGATCAGATTGGCCGGAATTCCAATCAACGAAATTCCCTGGAAGTGCCAGAGCAAAAGGCCGGCGGATCCGATCCATGCTGCCAATGAAAGCGACAGCCCTTCTGCAAACTTCCGGGTAAACGAGTCGGTCAAAAGTCGCCACTTGGGAGTGAATTTTCGTGGTAGGAATTCATCGATGGCAAATGGTTCGTGAAACCGATCCCGCAACCAACGAACCAGAAGAGCTATAGCAAAGAGGACCGCAAAGCTCAGTTGAAACCCGGGCAGGAAAATCTGCTGTGTGTCGTAGAGGACGATAACAATTCCGGCCAGACCGAGACTGTTGAGAACTCTCGGTTTCTCTTTGATCGCAAACGCGGCCAGTACGACGCTCAGCATAATCGCAGCTCGAACTGCTGAAGGACGAAGGCCGGTAATAACCGCATAGAACAGGATTAGAGGAATCACAATCAGAACAGCTTTTTTCCTTGGGACTCCCAAAAGGGAACAAAGAAATAGCAGGGCTGCTGCCACAACCCCGACATGAAGCCCGGATACAGCGAAGACATGGGTGGTGCCGCTGAGTCTGAAAAGATCCTCGATATCAGCAGGAGATTTCTCCCGCATGCCCAGTGTCATCGCCTGAACGATATGCAAATACGTTGCTTGTTCTGCTGTGACATTATGGGCGAGCGCTTTTTCCATCCAGTCGCGGGAGCTCAGGGCTACTTGAACCACTCTATTTCCCCGATTTTTGTCAGACGAGATTTCCAATGTATCGCCGGGATTGATCACCAGTCGAGCTGGAGCGCTAATACTCCGATGAAAGAAGACACGAGGATCGAACCCTCCCGGCGAAAGTGGTTCTTCGAGCGCATAGCAGCGACCCGTAAAGGAAACTACCTGGCCATAGCGAAGCCCATGATTTCTCGAACCCTGAATCCACACGGGCAATTGGTTGTTCGTGGCAATCTGTTGCCCGGAAATACTCAGTGATATCAGGCGAAA
>JAHDCN010000340.1 GCA_020629815.1 Verrucomicrobiota bacterium | reverse complement strand
ATGATCAGTGCACCTGTTGGTGAAACGATATCAGCGTTCGCAGTAATACCAACCAGACCGGCAAGGAAACCGTTCAGTGCCATAGAAAGATCAGGCTTCTTGAGCACGATCCATGAAGTGAACATCGCTCCGAGTGAACCGGTGCAGGCTGCGAGTGTAGTAGTGGTGAAAACGAGACCAAGAGGTCCAGGTGCTGCGGAGAGAACCGAACCACCGTTAAATCCGAACCATCCGAAGAACAGGAGGAAAACCCCGATTGCTGCCAAAGGAAGGTTGTGAGGAAGAATTGGCTTGATGCCATCTTTCGTGTATTTGCCTTTGCGGGGCCCGAGAATCATGACACAGGCAAGAGCAGCGAAACCACCGAATGCGTGCACCACAGCGGAACCAGCGAAATCTTTGAAGCCGTTTCCACCATTCAGGCCACCGAGCCAGCCACCACCCCAGTGCCATGAACCGACGACAGGGTAAAAGATACCTACGAGAATCGTAGCGAAGATCATAAAGGTCGGCAGTTTGACCCGCTCAGCTACCGCACCGGAAACGATGGTAGCAGCAGTCGCAGCAAACATTGCCTGGAAAATAAAGTCACCGTAACCGGTCATCGCAAGGCTGATACCACCATAACCGAAGGTGTCATCAACGTTGCCCTCACCCAACGGACCGCCAAACTTGATCCAGCCGTTGAAGTCTCCCGGGTAGTGAGTGTTGAAGCCGATCAGCGCGTAGGAAACGATACCGATCGCAATGATGAAGCAGTTTTTGAACAGGATATTAACCGTGTTCTTCTTCTGCGTAAGCCCTGCTTCCAGAGTAGCAAAGCCAAGGTGCATTAAGAACACCAGGGCAGCTGCGATACAAGTCCAGAGCATCGATGTGGTGAAGAAGTCGAACGCGAACGCATAGTCGCCCTGACCCGCTACCATCTCATCATACTCGGCCTTGCTTTCTGCCACCGCAGCAGCAGCTTCGTCTGCTTCCGCCTGAGCGTGAACCAGTCCGCCAATAGTCATAGGAATCGCAACCGAAGCCACGAGTAACCATTTGATAGGGTTGAATTTAGATATCATAATGATGTTTCTTGTATTGAAAGGCCGCTCTTGTTTCCCCCACGGATCCAAGAGCGGTTTTGTTTGTATTCACAACCCCTTTGAGCACGGCGCGTGCCAACTCTGAAAAAAAACTCTAATTTTTCTCAGTAGCGAGACACACTACCGACAAGGCAATACAAACCGCAGAAACAACTGCCCGGACACAGGCAACCTGCGGGATCTTTCAATACAACTTCCGCACCTGATCGGCCACCTCATCGATCTGCCGACTGCGAAAAATTTCCTGATCCACAGTCATCAACCCCACGTAGCCCCACTTCGCGATATCATAACGAACCGGGAACTCCCACTCTTCGATCTCCAGTTGATCATCTGGAAACGGTGGATGGGCATGAACCTTTGCACGAATAAACCGATACTCGCTGGTCTCCAAATCATAATCGATCAGAAACGGTCGATTACCTCCTCCACTGCGAACCAGATAAAGAGGATTGCAGAGAAACTCTGCACCTTCTTCATCCATTAGTCGGACACACGGATTGGTGTGATTCAGGTAAACCGCGGGGTACCATTCGGCAGCTTCATTGGATCGAAACGACAGCATCATGTCCATGACATCAATGGCGCGGCGCAGTTCACTAAGCGGGCAGTCATCGGGATCAAATTCCGCCCAGGGCCGCCACAGTCCATCGCGCTGGTCGAGATACTCCATACCGCCGATCCGCAATTTGTAATCAAACCTCGGATTGCCGTGGATCGCATACCCCGGGTAGTAAAACTGCTTACCATTCTCGCGCGCCCACTCCAGTTGGAGCAAAATGGCATACATTCCGATACTGTGCCGGCAAGCTTCCTTGCTGTAGATGGTCAGCAGGCTCATGATGCTGTTCTCGCCAACATCAAAAAAGCAGTATCCAACCAACTCCCCTTCCTCGTAAAATCGAATCTCCTGCGTCTGGAAAAGATCAGCTTCCCCTTTTTGATAAGAATACAGGGTTTCGTGTAGATCCTCGTAGTAGGTGCCTTTGAAAAAGGAGCGAAATTCGAGGAAAAGGAGTAAATGCTCATCCGTAATCTGTGCATCTCCCCACTCACAAGTGAGTCGGCGACCATTCTTACTGCGCAGTCGTCGAAGATTCTTGCTGATTTTATATTCCCCGGTATCGACACGGAGCCAGGGAGTCGCACGCAGCTGATCTCGCGCAATCGTCCCGTAAACCGTAAACATACCCTGCCCCTGTCGAAACCAGCCGGCATCCAGATACTGATCAAACAAAGGCCCCGGCAAAGAATCCGGCCGATCCAGGGCATAACGCAAAATCGGTTTCGGAGAACCCTCCGGATCCTGCATTCTTTTCTCACCCTGTCGGGAAACCGCCATCTCTATTAATAATAGACGACTATCGAGACCCAAAACTCCACAAAATTGCGATTTTTTTCCTCTCACCCACCTGATAATCGAAATTGAAAGCTAACCCGTTCTCGCGTTTACTGTCCGTATGGCAGTAGTAATCAAGAAACCGTCCACCGATCTCCGCGATGAAATCCTGGAGCTGAAGGAAAAACGCAACGCAGTGATCCTGGCGCACAACTACCAGGTTCCGGAAATTCAGGACATCGCCGACTACGTGGGAGACTCTCTTGGCCTCGCGTTTCGCGCTCAGGAAACTCCAGCTGATGTCATTGCCTTTTGCGGAGTTCACTTCATGGCGGAAACCGCGAAAATCATCAACCCGGAGAAAACCGTGGTTCTCCCCGACGCCGATGCCGGCTGTTCGCTCGAGGAATCCTGCCCGGCTGACAAGCTGGAAGCATTTCTGAAAGAGAATGAAGAGAAAAATTACTACGTCATCACCTACATCAACTCTTCCGCTGCGGTGAAAGCCCTGTCCGACGTAATTTGCACCAGTGGCAATGCCGTCCGCATCGTCGAAGCGGCTCCCAAAGACCGTCCCATCCTGTTTGCTCCTGATCAGAACCTCGGAGCTTGGGTCGCAAAACAAACGGGACGCGAAATGGATATGTGGCAGGGCAACTGCTACGTTCACGTGGAGTTCACCCGCGATAGTATTCAGAAAATTAAGGACGAATATCCAGATGCAGCCGTCGTCGCTCACCCCGAATGCACTACTGCCGTTCGCCTGCTCGCCGACGAAGTCTGCTCGACCGAGAAAATGGTGCATTTCTGCAAAAACTCCGAGTCAGAGAACATCATTGTAGTGACCGAGGCCGGTATGCTGCACCGGTTGCAAAAAGAAGCACCGGAAAAGAATCTGATCCCCGGGCCTACCGACAATTGCGCCTGTTCCGAGTGCAAATTCATGAAAATGAACACGCTCGAGAAACTGCACAGCTGCCTCGACAAGCTCGAGCCCGAAGTGAAGCTCGACGAAAGCCTGCGCGAGAGCGCCAAGGCCCCGATCATGAAAATGCTCGAGC
>JAHDCN010000339.1:1880-3493 GCA_020629815.1 Verrucomicrobiota bacterium | reverse complement strand
TTCCAATCGACAGTATACACAATCACCGTGGTCTTGGGCATGGCGGCGTTGAGTTCGTTCATCTTTTCCTCGGTCATGCCGGTGTCGTTGCGCGGCAGCCAGATTTCGGTCATCCACTGGGCGCGTTGCATTCTCATCACCCCTTCGTTGGTAAGCGCAGCGGGAGGCTGATGTCGGGCTTCGGCGAGGCGCAGTTTTTTCACCGACCTACAGCGTGCCAGATGCTCGAACACTTCATCAGTCAGTGCCGGGGACAGTAATTTTAAGTCGATCAGATCAGGCAGGGTTGTCAGCGCTTTCACGCCGCTGCCGGTGATCGCGTCCGACTGCAGGTGCAGCTGCTTCAGGCGCGGAATTCGGCCGAAAGCCGCCATGCCTTTGTCGGAAATTTTCGACTGCGACACACTGAGGTATTCCATCGGCAGCATCTCTGAAAAATGCTCAGCCCCGGCATCAGTGATATGCTCAGACCCCAACGAGAGCCGGGCCAGACGCGGCAATTTCCCAAACGCTGCCAAATCTGTGTCGCCGGCATGCGAGCCATTCAGGTTCAGGGAAAACAGTGTGTCTACCTTTTCCAGCGGAGCAAAATCACCGGGTGCAATTCCGACACAACCATCCAGCGACAAGCCACGCAGTTTTGGAAGTTGGCTGATCGCAGTGACCGTTTTCCCGGTGATCTGATCGGCGGCATGAAGGCGCAGGTTCGACAGAGCGGGGAAATGAGTGAGTCCTGTCAGCGTTTCATCCCGCAGGGCCGATTCGCCCCGGTAGCTTCGTGTCAGTTCCAGTGAAGTTAGCGGCAAGTTAGCCAACTGATCCAGAAAGCTGCCGGTCGCTTCGGTTTCGTAGGCATGGAGCAAGGTCAGGTTCGGGCAGGCTTTCAAGGCAGCCAGACCGACATCCGTTGCGCCGCCGTTGGTCGAGTGAAACTCCAATTCCTCCAGCGACTTGATTTTCGCCAACTGCTGCAGAGTGGTGTCGTTCAAGGAGACGACTCTCTGAAAATGCACCCGCTTCAAAGAGGGTAACTCAGCCAACGGAGACAGGTCTGTCTCGCTGATGGCAAAGGGTGAAAAGAAAGCGAGGCGCTCCAGTGTTTTCAGTTGAGCGATCGACTGAATGCCCGCATTGCTCAATTGATCCTTCCCGGCATTGAGCTTCAAGGCAACGAGGTCAGGTATGTGCGTCAGCTCCGCCAGGACGGACTCCTGAAAGGATTCCCCGGAAAATTCCACTGTCAGCGGCAGGCCGTTGTTGGCCGAAAATACCCCGCCGTTTTCAGCGATCTTTTGCAACGCTTCGGCTTCCTGCTTTTGTTCCGCCAACGCCTTCGTCGAAACTTCCGGCTTCGCTTCGCGGACCACCCGGAAGCCAATGTAGCATCCTGCATCCGGCGCATCCCAACCGGTGCGATTGGAAGAGCGGCAAATGATCGGGCCATTGTACCAGCTGCCACCGCGAATCACCCGCAACTCATTGCTGTCGGTCTGGCGCTCACTGTGATTCACCGGATCGACTGCGGTCTTGCGTGGTGCCGTTCGTTCCGCCGCCTTGAACTCATTGTAAACCGTATCCAGCCACAGGTCCTCGCACCACTCCCAGACATTGCC
>JAHDCN010000339.1:0-1780 GCA_020629815.1 Verrucomicrobiota bacterium | reverse complement strand
CCCTCCTTTTTGCTCAGCCACGCACAGTAGGCTTTGGCGTCCGTGTAGCTGATGCCCACAACCGGGTGATCGTCCTTCTGTTCAAATCCCGGATTCTTCCACGAAAACTCCGCCTTCCGCTCGAAGTCACGGCTTTTGTACAAAGGCTCATCCTCGGCAGTCGGTGCCCAACCCACCATTTCCGTCTCGCCTTTTTCTGCGCTGGTCTGATGACCGGTGGCCTCCACGAAGGTCCGGAACTGAGCCACTGTCACCTCCGTCGTCGCCAGAAAAAACGGTCGGGTAATCCAGCACACATGGGCCGGAGACTCCGCGTTTCCGAAATACTGAGCCTGGGCCGAATGGGGAAATTCCTGCTGTAGACGGCGCTCGCCTCCGTCGAATCCGCGAATGAAGCGCCCGCCCTCGATCAGGGCGAATTTCGTGCCCGTGGAGTCGGTGACCGTCTGCTGAGCCGAGCCAGTCTGAGCGAGTAGCGCGCAGCCAAACACCCAGGCAAAATACCCGAGCAGGCCGCCCGGGCGTTTCGTGGAAATCGAGAGATCCTTCGACTCGCAAGCTCGCTCAGGATGACAGGAAAAGAACATAGATTTCTTGGAGGAATGGATTTCTGCAGACCCAACAGGGTTGAGTCACTGACCTAACCCTGTTAGGTCGATGATAGAACAGGGTTGGGTTGAGAGGGAAGAGAAAATGACGTACTGTTATCCACCATGAAAATTTATGGATTCCTGCTCCTCCTGATTGGGCTTTTTCTTTTGCCTGCCTGCCAACCTGCAAAAGAAGCCTACACGCTGACCATCGATCAGATCAAAGCGGAGCAGGCGGAGATGAAAGGCGAAGCCACCGGCAGCAGTGGTGAGGATGACTTCGAAGGGCCGTTCAAACGTGGCATGACTTATGAAGGTTCGCCCGGAGATGGGCTGAAAATCGAGTCACTTGGTTTCTCGAGCGGCGGGAAGGCAGGGCATATTCACAAAGCGTGGACCTACGAAAACGCCAAGGGTGAAACCGTCATTTACGTTCGGAGTTTTCCATTCGAGGGGTAAAAATCCGGTGATTGAAAGAACTCCCGCGGTAGTGGCGTATCGGTCGTCATGTCCTCATTTGTTGGTCACGCTCTGACAGCCGGAGCCATTTACGTTGCGAGTCCGAAGGCGAATAGAAGTTTCACTTTTCGGAACGCCGGGTGGTTGGGATGTTTGCTGCTGGCGTCGATTGCGCCGGACCTCGATTATCTGTTGCCGTTTTTGCAGAAATCCCAACACGGTGGCATCCGAATCACCAACTCGTTTGCGTTTTCCCTGGTGATCCCGGCGCTGGTTTGCCTCGGCCTGTGGTTGGCGCGGATTCGCGGTCGGGAGCTCTGGCTTCGCAGTCTGCAAATTACACTCGCAGGGCTTTCGCATATCGTTCTCGACTACCTGGTGGGCGTGCATCCCTCTCCGCTGTTTTGGCCTCTGTCGCGGGAGGAGTTCGTTTCACCAATTGGCATCCTGCCCAGCGCCGGGGCGCTTCGTTTTTCCAACCTGTATTTGTATCGAAATCTCCTGATTGAGGTGGGTGTTTTACTGCCTCTCTATTTTGTGTTTATCATCGGAATTCGCCGTCGAGCGGAGCAAAAGCGTCTTCGGTTTCCGTTGCTGGCAGGTCTCCTGCTCGTATCCGCCGGCTGTGCTTTCTGGGCTGCGAGTTTGACGAGATAGTCCAAAGGTGGAAACTGCAGGACGATGTCCAGTTTCCTGGAAATATTTTTCAACGTCTGTCTGCCTCTGCTGGT
>JAHDCN010000338.1:2241-3496 GCA_020629815.1 Verrucomicrobiota bacterium | reverse complement strand
TCGAGTGGGAAGCGGCTCGTCGGCAGATGGAAGCGAGTGTCGGCTTGGGATACCGGGAGTGACCAATCAAGGAAAGGCGACGCTCTTGTCGCCTGTTTGGATTTTGCATGGATTTCAACTGATGAAACATGGATTCCATGGATTGTAATTTGCTCTTCTACCTCTAGGAGAAACTTTTTAGCATCCCAACGGTTCCATCATTTAGCGAATGATCCGAAACCAAACCGCTATTCTGTTTTCCGCTCTGCTATCCGTAAAGATCTCAAGCAACGGGATATGCTGAAAGACACACTGGTGATTTGGGGTGGTGAATTCGGCCGGACTCCTCACGCTCAGGGCGGCGACGGTCGCGATCACAACGCCAAAGGCTACACGACCTGGATGGCCGGCGGCGGCGTGAAAGGCGGCTTCAGCTACGGAGCCACCGACGAATACGGCTACGAAGCAGTCGAAGACAAAATGCATATCCACGATTGGCATGCCACCATTCTGCATTTGTTAGGCCTCGATCATGAAAAGCTGACATACCGCTATGCTGGTCGCGATTTTCGCCTGACCGACGTGCACGGTAAAGTAGCGAAAGATATCCTAATGTAAGGGCCCAAGGAGGGGCGACATTCCTGTCGCCCGCAAAGAATCTGGAGGCTTGTCATGCAGGCGACAAGAGTGTCGCCTCTCCTTGTTTTGAAATTGGCGCAATTGTTGCGTTGTTCGGAGCTGCAAGGTCACTCACGTTAGTGTCGATGATTTTCCAGTTGTTCCCGGCATCCGTAGTTGCTGCGCTTTGCCTCGTTTCCATCGCTTCCGCGGACCAGCCCAACGTCCTACTCATCCTCACCGACAACCAAAGCTATCACGAGCTCGGTTGCCATGGTCATGAAACGGTCAAGACTCCGAACATCGACAAGCTCGCCAGCGAAAGCGTCGATTTCACCAACTTCCACGCTCCCCCCTATTGCTCGCCGAGTCGGGGGCTTTTGCTCACAGGGCGCTACGCTTTGCGGCACGGGATTCACAACACGATCGGCGGCGTTTCGATTCTACACAAAGACGAGACCACGATTGCCGATCTGCTAAGCCGGGCAGGTTATGCCACCGGAATTTTCGGCAAGTGGCATCTCGGTATGTCCTATCCCTACCAGCCCCGGTATCGCGGCTTCGAAGAAACTTTCATTCATGGCGGTGGCGGAATCGGCCAGATGGAGGACTATTTCGGCAACGATCATCTCGATGACACGTACTGGCTCAATGGTGA
>JAHDCN010000338.1:0-2141 GCA_020629815.1 Verrucomicrobiota bacterium | reverse complement strand
GCACCGAAAGACTCTGCTGAGAATCCGCCGTCGTTTCCCTTCGACAGCAGGCATCATGTGTTTTGCATGATGCAGTATCCGCCGCTCACTCAGAAGCCCGGCAGAAACGATGCCCTAAGCGGGATGGCTGATTTGTTTCCGACGATCCTCGATCTTTGTGAAGTGAAAACACCGGGAGCATTGGATGTTGATGGCCGCAGTCTGAGACCATTACTCGAGGGCGAATCCCGCTGGTCGGATAATCGCGAATTGATCATCCAATGTCCCCGCGGCCGGGAGCGCCAGAAGTGGAAAAACGCATTCGTGAAGACCCAACGCTGGCGCCTTGTCGGCGATAAACTTTTTGATACCGAAAACGATGGCGCCGAGGTGACGGCCCAGCATCCGGATGTGGTGAAACGGCTGAACGCGAGCTACGACGAATTCTGGAACAGCCTGCCTGACGCGGACGAAATCCTGAGCCGTCATCCGGTCGGCAAAGTCGATACGAGGCTCTGCGGCATGGACTGGTATCAGGGAGCCAACCCGTGGAACAAAGGCAACCTGGGACGCAAGTCGTCCGGGCTCTGGGCAATCGATGTCGAGAAAGACGGACGCTATCGCTTCGAGTTGCGGCGCTACCCACGCGAAGCGAAAAAGGCGATCGGTGCTACCACGGCTATGGTAAAAGTCGGTGATACATCAGCAGAAACAGAAATCCCCAGCGACGCCGATCACGCGATTGTTGAACTCGAACTGAAGGCAGGCAGCTACGATTTGGAAACGGTTTTCTCCGACACCAAAAACAAGTGGGGCGCCTATTTTGCCTATGTTTCTTTAGTGAAGCAGTAAACTCTTTGCATGAAAGACACCGCTATGAAATACAACCACCTAACAGGGTATGGTCCGCGACCTAACCCTGTTGGATCGATAATCCGGCTGCTCGGCCTGATGGTTATGCTGATCAATTTTGCCAGCGCTCAGACAGCTACACCTCTCGGCGCACACCTTCTCCCCGATTCCAAGTTTACCGAACTCAGGCATGTCAAAGCACGCATCTCAACTGAGGACAGCCAGCCTGTTATCCGTTTGGAAACCATCGGAAAGCAGTCCTATCACTGGGCAATTTTACCCTTACCCGCAAACGGCTGGGATCTCGCAAACAGCAAGAGTGTGGAGGCATCAGTCGAGAACATTGGCGAACAGGACGCGACCGTTACGCTTTGGGTCGTCTCCTCGGATGGTTGGGATGCTGTGGGAAGCGACGCCACACTGAAGCCGGGGGAAACGAAAATGCTGAGCTGTGATCTGCGAAAGACCTTTCCCGATGGGACACCAAAACTCGATCCGAATCGAATCGCAGAGATCCGGATTATGTTTCAACGAACGAACCCCGGAGCTATAGTCGAGATCAGCGATCTAGCGGCAAAGGGAAAAGCAGCCCCTTGGGTTCGACCGGAAGGCAAACTTGATGTTCCTGAAATGAAAGAAGGCGAGCCGGCTGCGGGAAAACGGGTGAGGTATCAAATTCCTTCGGAAAAGGACTCTTCCGTTTACACTGTTCTCTATCTTCCTCCAGAGTGGGAGCCTGGAAAGAAATATCCGGTCATTGTCGAGCATCCGGGTAACATCTTTTTTGGAGGCAACAAATGCTGGTCGACCGGCCGTCCTGAGCAATGCGCGATGGGCTACGGAATCACCAAAGGAAAAGGAGCAATCTGGCTGAGCCTGCCGTTTGTGGATCGAACTACAGGTGACATTGCCGAAAGTGGCTTCGGTTCGAACAACGGCGAGGACACCACCGCTCACACGCTGGCAGCGGTAAAAGAAATATGCGCCAACTGGGGTGGCGATTTGGAACGCCTGTTTCTTTGTGGGTTTTCCCGGGGCTCAATCGCCTGCGGCTACATCGGTTTGTCCAATGACGAAATTGGATCGCTCTGGCGAGGCATCATCGGTTGCCAACACTACGACGGCTCCAGCTGGAAGCAGTCGAGAATGGAAGATGCGCTCCAGCGGGCTCCCCGTTTCCAGGGCAAAGCCATTTTCCAGGTCGATAACTCCGAAGAAAAATACGGCCCTGTTCAGAAAGCGACGAATCCCGAGGTGGAATGGACCTGGAGGAAATCCGGACTCGGCTATCACGCCACCGCGATGTTTCT
>JAHDCN010000018.1 GCA_020629815.1 Verrucomicrobiota bacterium | reverse complement strand
AACTCCGGGCGGAGGGTAGGTGAAATCTGCGGAATCGGTTTGCCTGTCGATTGCTCGAACGATTTTTGGATATCGAGAGATTCCTCGGCTCGTGCCTCGCTCGGAATGACAGCGCGGCTGGTAGGCAGTGCGGATGCTTTTCCCCAATGGGGAACTCCACACCCAACCCTGTTAGGTCCGGGACCTAACCCTGTTTGGTCAGTGACTGTACCCTGTTGAGTCATGAAGTTTCAGGTTGGTTGATGCCATATTGGGAGAAGTCCTCCATTTCCGGTGCGGAGGGAATGTGAGGGTTGATGAAATCCCAAATGCGCAGGTGACCCCGGGTCACCAGACCGCTGGAAAAATGAATTCTCCGTCCGGAGAACGATTGAATCGAAACGGCATTCCGTTGCGAATCGTTGGGGTCCTCGGAGCCGCTGCCGAGTGTGATGCCATAGGCTTCTTCGGGAGTCTGACCCTCTTCCAGTTCGAGGAAAGAGACTTCGACCTGTTCAATTTTTCCCCGACCGAGAACGAATAAATGGGTTCCACGGATTGGTGCCAGCAATCGAAGCAGGCCTGGCCCGGAAGCAAAGATCGCTGCGGTATTCCAGAAATTCTCCGAAGAAGTTCCGGTCGCATCCTGACTGTCGGGGTCATACACATAGGGCTGACTCTCATCATCGAGGCAGTGAAAATGCATTTGGAACCACGGCGAGTTGGACAGCCAACTGGAGAGCTCACGCATCAGCTGCAATCGCAAACGAGGTGTCTCGGTTCCAGACACATGGATGAGTATGCGGTCGGCTGTGGCATCGTTGGATTCCAGTCCGTGATGAATCGAGTTGGCCCGATACACCAGCTGAGTGGCAAGGTGGCTTACCCCGTCGAGGATCGTTGCACCTTCCGCCATTTTATCGACGTAGTCGCTCGGGCTGGCTGATTCGTAGGCGTCGTCGAGCAAATTGTTTGGATCGTAGTTGAGCAGGAATTGATAATTCTCCGGCAGTCGCGAAGGTCGGCGTCTGCCGTTGTTATCGAGGGCTGACTTCCTCTCATTTTCGACCGCGGAAGAGTAGTGATCCCGCATGCGGCGCAGGGTCATCAGCTCCTCCCGAAAGGCAAAGTAGCGCAGATACTTCGGATCACTGGGATCGATGGAGCCGTCTTCGGAATCGTGGTCACGCGACATCTCCAACTTTTCTTCGGCCCGAAACAAAAAGTCGTTCACTGCCTCGTAAATTTCATCGCCTTCCGAGAGTGGAATCTCCATCGGCACCGATCCGTTGCGTTTGGCAGCGAGCAGGTTCGAAGTTCGGAAAATCAGTTCGCCGCGGGTATCGAGAGCGCAGGTGACGGAACCGGGTTGGTTGGCAGGCAGGGAAGCCAGTTTGAGCGCGAGTGGCTCGATTAGGTTTTCTTCGATCGAGCGCCTCAGGGCGCGGGCTCCGTATTCCGGCTGGAAACCGTGCTCAGCGAGTTTGCCATACACTTCGGGATCGATGTGCAGGCTCATTTGTCGTTCCTCCATGCCGGCGCGGCTCAGGGCTTTGCTGGTCATCTGCTCAACCAGATCTTCGATGTCGTTCTTCGCCAATTCGTGGAAGGCGACAATGTGGTCGAGGCGATTGAACAGTTCGGGGCGAAAGAATTTTTCTGCGGCGGTTCGATAGACGGACTCATCTTCCTGACCGGCTCCGCCGAAACCTAACTGCTGTCGGGCATCGCGTGCGCCGAGGTTGGACGTCATCACCACAATGCAGTTGCGAAAGTCAACGGTCTGTCCAGCAGCGTCAGTGAGGCGACCATCTCCGAGCATTTGCAGAAGTAGATCGAAAACCTCGGGGTGCGCTTTTTCGATTTCGTCGAGCAAGACGATGGAAAAGGGAGAACGACGCACCGCACCGGTCAGCAAGCCGGAGGGGCGATGTTGGGAGCCGATCAGGCGAATCACCGCGTCGGGCCCGACAAACTCATTCATGTCGAAGCGTAAGATCCGCTCATCGCTGCCGAAGAAATATTCGCCCAGCGCTTTCGTGCACTCGGTTTTTCCCACCCCGGTCGGGCCGAGGAACAGAAAGGAACCGACTGGTTTGCCGGGTTCATTCAATTGAGCCGAGGTACTGATCACCAGATCGGACATCGCATTGATCGCCCGTTTTTGTCCCTTGATCCGGCTGGAGAAAAATTCTTCCACAGCCTCACGGTCGACTTCAGAATTTGGCACGAGAAACTGGTGCTGAATCCCTGTCTTATTGGCAAAATAAGCCAGAGCAGACTTGTCGTCGATTACGTTGATTCGTTGGTCGGCGGCGTCCGAGCGGCGGGCAACCTGGCGAAGCATCTCGACCGCTTTCCCTGGAAAGGCACGACTGGAGGCAAAGCGATGCTGCAAATCGTAAATCTTCGGTAGCAGTAGGGGATCAAATTGGATTTTTCGATCTTCACTTTCCAATTGCTGAACGGTTCGCACCAGCACGCGCATCGTGTCCGCCTGCGACATTTCCCGGATCGGAAGAGGCTGGAAAAAGTCCGCGAAGCCTCGGTCGATTTCGCGCAGTCGACGGATGGTTTCCGGTTGTGCCTCAGCCAGCACCGAGAGCTTTTCCTCTTCGAGATAGGCTTTGAGGATATGGCCGACCGTCAGGTTGGAACTGCTGGTCTTACCGGCGGAAAACAGGCCGACCAAGTCATCGAAATACAACAGATGCCGACGCTTTGCCGCTTCCTTGAAAATTGCGTGAGCGCGCTCTTCCCATTGCCCTACGTAGCTCATTCCTGAGATCATGCGCTGTGGCGAAAGTAGCCAGATCTCGCGTTTCTTATTGGCGCTTTTGTCGTTCAGATGACGACGCAGAAACTCGTGAATCACGGCTGTTTTACCGACCTGGCTTTCACCCACCAGAACGACCGGCTGGGGCGATGGCTCCGATTCTTTCAGTGGCGGAAAATGGCGCGTCAATTCGCGCACCGGGTCTTCACGAAGAATGGCCTGTTGCAGGCGTGCGGTGCCGAGACGGTTCAGACAACGACCGACGTTTTCCAACTCCGCCGCTCCATCCATCTCCGCGGTATCACTGATCGAGGCAAATCGCAGGGAGCTGCGCTGCGGCTGGTAAATTTGCTTGCCGCGAACCGTGAGGGGCAGGTGAATCAGACGAGTGTGGCCGGGGGAGAGGAATTGTTTCGCATCAAGCTTGCCGTCCGCTTTTTCTTTCTTGCGGAAATAGCCAGTCAAAACCTCAGTGGCCCGGTCCTCCAGTGATTCGCCACGCTCGAGGTCAAAGGAAAGTCCGGGAACTTTTGGGCAGAGTACAGTGCGCCGATCCATTGATCGGAAAGTGAGCAGGAAGAAGTCACCACTGATCGTCTGCTTGCGGAGATTGAGGTGAAGCTTGATCTTTCGACCCGCTAATTCGGGAGGGCAGTAGCTCCAGCGGGTTAGCTCGTCGTGCCGCATTTTGGCAATCAGCTGATGAAAGCCTTTCATCAACGTGCGCTCGAGATTCTCCAGTGCCCGGTCTTCGCGGGCGTTCTCGACCAGCAGACTTGGTCGTCGTCCATCCACAGCTGGAGCGAGATCCAGCGCCGGGCGAACGGCGTACACGTTGCGACCGTCGTCGTGTTCGACGCGCTCGGAAAGTATCGCAATGTTCAGTTCGAGGCTCACGGCAGGATTCGCATGATTCGTTTTACCACTTCCCGGTCGAGCAGTTTCGCTACATTGGAAGCATTCAATTCGACTTCGATGCCTTCGGAATTGTACCGGGCATCGTCAGATTTCAGCAGGAGTTGATCTTTGATTTTCTCTTTGCCAAAATCCCACTGGCGGCGCAGAGGAACTTGATCAAAATCCCGACTCAACAGGGTTTGGTCATCGAGGTAACCCTGTTGAATCGTAAATCGATCTTTCTCATCTTCCGGGTTTTCGGTTGGTTCAGCAAAGCAGCGGATATTGACTCGCTGCTTGTTGCCGTCTTCATCGACAAACAGGTGCAGGCCGCCTTCGTTGGCGAGATACAATCCGCACTCGCCTTTGAACTGCATGGCCAGAGCGACGAAGTTTTTCGGCAGTTGGCCGTTGAGAATTTGCGTCAGTTCGTTGCTGTCCTGCGGAATATTGGGTTTCCACTTATCGGGATCTTCGGGGTGACGCATTTTGTCGCGCGGATCCCTGGGATACCAGGCATACTCGACTTTCCAATCTTTTTGACTGGCGACTTCGGCGTAGATGTTTGCCAATTCGATCAGACGTTTATTGGAATCCGAAGTGAGAACGAAGACTACCTGTTCGGGTGTGTTTTGAACGCGCTGGTAAATGCCAAGCAGGGAAGCGGTGAAATCTTTCTCGGTTGGAATTTCCTGCCTTCCCGGGGCTGACTCAATTTTGAAGGAAGAGGAGAACTGATCCAGCATCCAGCGCTCTTCCGCCTGTTGAATTGCTGACGACTCGAGCTGCAATTGATTCATCAGTTCCTCAGCCGAGGAAAGCCGCTTCAGATCTTTGGCGTCTTCCGCTGACATCCGGCGATTGGCTTTGGCGTGGGCGAGGCGATTTCGAAGCCGGGAGATTTCACTCGCGAGTTCGTTGACCAGACTGCTGGCCTCGAGCCGCTGGTAACGACGTCGCAGTTCGGGGATTTTCTGTCCTTCCTGTTCGGCTGTTCGTTTTACAGACTTGTCGATGTTGGCGGAAAAGGGGTTGTGGGAAAATTCCGGTTTCCCCGCCGCATCGAATCCGGTCACTTCAATGGTTCCCTGCTGCAGATCGGTTCTCGAAGTGAGAAACTCTGCCAGCGGCTGCATGAGTTTTTTGTCGATCGCACGCTTCAATGGGCGCGCGCCGTAGCGGGGATCGTAGCCGAGCCCGGCAAGATGAGTGGCGGCTTCGTCGCTCACGTTCAGCGACAGATCGAGAGTGCGAAAGCCGTCGCGTGTGCCGGCTTTCTCCAATTCCCTGCTAATGATTTGCCGTACGGCATTTTCATCGAGAGGCAGGAAGGGAACAATCCGGTCGATCCGGTTAAAGAATTCCGGGCGCACCTGTTTCTTGACCGCTTCGGTAAAGTGAATCGCAGCGTTCAGAGCCAGATCCTCTTCGTCGGGATCCCGAAACCCGGGAGAACTGCCGCGAAATTCTGCCGCTCCGAGGTTGGACGTAAGAATAATAATTGAGTTGGAAAAATCTGCCAGACGTCCAGCTCCATCGGTGAGTCGGGCTTCTCCGAGAATTTGTAAAAACAGATCGTAAACCGAGTCGTGAGCTTTCTCGAACTCATCGAGCAGCAGCACGGAAAACGGCTGATCGCGCATTCTTGCCGTGAGCAAACCTTCCTGCTCTCCCTTTTTCCCCGCAGCCAACCGGGCGGCACTGCCGGGCGTGCTGTATTCGCTCATATCGATGCGAAGCATCCGGTCGGATGATCCGTAGAAATAACTGGCCAGTGTCTTGGCGAGTTCGGTTTTGCCAACGCCGGTCGGGCCGATGAAAAGAAACGAAGCGAGTGGTTTGCCGGGGCGGGTGAGCCGCGCCTTGATAGCTGCGACGGTGTCGATCACGAGGGTCACCGCTTCATCCTGACCGATCAATCGGTCGCGGAACCACTCGCCGGATTGATTGACATCCATCGGGATTTCATCATCGAGGAGAAAATCGGGCAGGCCGGTTTCGGTGGCGAAAGCCTTTACCACGGCAGATTCTTTGATTCCTTCTTCGTCGGCGGGGGAGAAAGATCGGCGTTTCCGCGAGATGCTATTTTCGGTGATCAGGCGTTTGGCGAAACGCAACATACGACCGGGAAAGGCGGAGTAGCCGGCGTAGCGTTGGTGGAGTTTCAGTATCCTGCGCAAGGCCGGTTGAGTGAATTCCGAGCCGACCGAGCGTGTCAGGATTTCCCCGGCGTCTTCAGCGTTTGGGGCATCCAGCTTCATCTGGCGAAATGCTTCCAGCAGTCGCGGCTCCTGCTGCTCAATCAAAGCGAGTTGATCCGGAGTGCATTCCACGATGGCGAGAAAATCTTTTCGGATCAAAAAGGGCCGGAAGAAAGATGCAATGCTTTCGCTGCTCCCGGAGTATTGCCCGACTTCCATTAGCTCAAACAGATTGCCGAAGAAAATAATCGCATCGCGTTCGCGAGCCTCGGCAGCCATGGCCCGGCAGCGTTCCTGCCACTGACCGAAGCCACACATGCCGGCGACGATACGACTGCCACTGGTTTGAAAAAATGGATGACGTCCCAGTTTGTGGTTGTCTTTTCGAGTGGCGAGATGATTGACCAGATGAGTTTTGCCGACCCCGCTCTCACCGACGATCAGGACACTGCCCGAGCCCCGTTTGCCCGATAGCAGACGCACCAGCTGTGCCAATGGCTCGGTGTATAGATGCGCGGGCTGGTTCTTTCCCCAGTCGATCCGGGAGGCTACTTCCTTCAGCACATCGGGCTTCTTGTTTCCGGCTTCTTCGTCGCGGATGTAAATTTCTTTCGGAGTCTTGGGGTAAGCATTCCAAATGAACCGACCCATCTTCAGATCGCGGCAACGCTGACGCAGTCCGAGTTCAAAGAGAGAGTTCCGGGCTTCTTCGCGGGACAAGGCAAACTCGATATGATCCCGCAGTTTTTCGTCGATCTTTTCCGGATCGCGAATCGGAATCTCAATGCCGAGCACCGGCACGTAGGCAAGCAACAGTTTCTCTTTCTCCCAGGTCAGATAGGGAAAATCGAGGACCAACGGTTCGCGCCACTGCGCATCGACATGGTCGGCATGGAGAATCACTTCGATCGAGTGCTGCTTGATCGTTTCCGGTACCGGGAGCCTCTGACCCAGGACCTGTGGTTCTGTAGCGGGATCTTCCAGTCCTTTCTGGATCAATCGCTCCTGTTCTTCACGAATCTTCTCCGGTTTCGAGGTGCGATTGCTCAGCGTCCGAATTTCCGGAAAAAACAGCCATTCACTTTCCATCTGCTCCACGCCCTGAGGGGTGGATTCGAGATATTGCTGGATAGTGAGACCCTCTACGAACAGGTCGCGCATGAGGTAGGATTCGTGTTTCGGTTCGGTTGCCGGAATTCCGGCTTTTGGGAGGCATTGCAACGGGTGAAATTGCCTCCGGGTGTTTGTGTGCTCGAACGGTTGAAGAAGGTAACACAGCTACTTTAGGTGTAGCTACTGTAAATAGTGAAAAAGCCTAAAATTTTCTCAGATTTGATTGGCTGACCAGAAGGTCGGGCTTTTCGAGGTGGAGCGGAGGCTGAAATGTCAGAAATTCCGCTACCCATTGACCAGATTGATGTAAGTTCGCCGGCATCACCATGGCAGCATCGGATCATCGCTCATTGATTGAAGAAACCTTGTCCTCTCACGAAGAGGTGGTCGGCGCATTTCGTGAAGCTTGTTCAGGAGTGATTGCGGAAATGGGCGAGCTCACGGTGAAGTGCCTGCAAAAGGGTGGAAAAATCTGCTTTTTTGGCAATGGCGGCAGTGCAGCGGATGCGCAGCATTTTGCCACCGAGTTTGTGGTTCGTTTTGTGGAAAACCGGAGGGGATTGCCATCGATTGCTTTTACCACAGACACCTCAATTTTGACCGCCTGCGCAAATGACTTCGGCTACGATCAGGTTTTTGCCCGTCAGATCGAGGCTCTTTGTGGACCGGATGATATCGTGGTGGGAATTTCTACTTCCGGAACCAGCGGCAATGTGGTGAAAGCGCTCGAGTTTGCCCAAAGCAGGGGGATCACGCGGTTTGCCCTCACGGGAGAATCGGGAGGCCCCTGTGCTGAGTTAGCGGACTTGGCAGTTCAGGTGCCATCCAAAATCACTGCGCGGATTCAGGAGTGTCATCTGATCGCGGGGCACCTGATCTGTGATATTGCGGAGCGGGCTTTTCTGGAAGAGTAAGTGAAAGCAAAATGCCGGCGAAGAAAAACAAAATCGATCCGGATAAACTGCAGGGCAAAGCTCTGATCAAAGAAGTCAATCGCCGTATCCGACTGGCGCGCAAGCAATGGGATGCTCACAATAATGCGGCCTGCCGCCGAGAGCGGGAACGTGCTCTCGATTTGTATAACCGGCTTTCACCAGATCAAAAAGAACAGGTGCCGCAGGTGCTGCGGGTTTGGTTGCGCTATCGAAGCGAAAAGTATTTCGGCAAAGACCGCTAAGCTTTTACCGAACTTTTACAAAACAAACAGGCAGCGTTGACGCAAGCTTTGCTATCTTGGGGTAGAAAGGTGCTCATCATGAAAAAGCTGACTTATTGTATTATATTTGCCCTGGGGTTTTCCTTCAGCCTAATCGCACAGGATGAACCAGTTGATCCTTTTTCGAAGAAGGCGCCGGAAAAGAATGGAAAGGCAATCGATCCTTTTGAAGATCCTGTTGCGGATGATGCCAAAGCCCGACCTCCAGTAATCTCACTGGCGATTTCAGCCGAATACTATGCGGTGCCGGGAGATCTGGCGGCGAAGCTTCAGGCGGAAGAAACAGACGGTGATTTGCAGTGGCAAAAGGTGAAAGAACTCACCAAAGCGGGAAAAGCCAAGTTGTTGGATTCGATCTATTCAATGAGTCGCAGCGGTCAGCGATTCAAGGTTCAGAGTGTGTTTGAATACAGTCACCCAACCAAGCGTGTGGAGGTGCCTGCAGATCCCAAAGCGCCTCTGTTTCCCGAGGGGTTTGAAGTCGGAGATGCCGGGATCACCCTCTATGCCGATCCGGTGCTTTCGAACGATGATTTGCTTTCGCTTCAGTTTCAATTGACCCGCAGTGCCTTTCGCCCGGCTGATCAGGAAAACCTGCCGGATTCCGGTGCGATTCAAAAAGGGGATGTGACGCAAATTACCGTTCGTGACCAAAGTATTACCTCCAGTATTCAAGGGCTGGAAGAGGGGAAGCGGCAATTGCTGGGAGCCTTCGAGTCGTTGAGTGATTCGAATTCAGACGATATCTCTGTGTTGGCATTTGTGCGATGGGGCAAGAGCCGCGCTTATCAGTTCGATGAGAAGATCGAGTGGACGGAGAAGGATCGGATCAAACTCCGGTTTGAGTGGGTCGATGTTGATGCTGCCACTTGGCATGCGGCGTTGATGGAAAACGAACTCTCTACCTTTGCCGACGAATCCGCAGCAACGGTGGAAAAATGGATTGCTCAGGGAAAGGCAAAAGTGATCAAAGCTTATCCGTTTTCTGTTCCAAGTGGTCAGCGGAGCAAAGCTCGATCTGGCGATGTGATCAGTTACAGTGGCCCGCCGTTTTCCCTTCCTAAAGTAGCGGGTGGAGTGAGCCAGGCAGCAGAAAAGGTGTCCCGGGAAACAGGCATCGAGTCGGAGATCGATCCGGTGATGAGCATGCATGGAGTGGTTGATGTAAATCAGGCTTCGAATATAACGTCCCGTCGCGGAGATTTGGTCTACTACCGGAGTCAGCAGGGGAAAGATTGGCTGCCTTCAGTTTATTTGCCGCTGTTCTATCAATCCCAAATCACCACTCAAGTCAGCATCGGTCCGAAAAGCTCACTTTTGGTCGGAGTATTCACACCTCCGGGCGACGGCTGGAAGCAGGATCTGACGCGAAAGACTCTGTTCTTTATCCACAACGACACGAAGTATGACAAGGAGCTGGATAAATAAATGAGCTTGTCTTTTTTGGGTTGCCGCCAGTTTTAGATAGATGCGATCTTCCGGGCAATATCGATGGATCTTGTTTGCAGGGATGTTGCTTTCTGCGATCGTGATTTGTTCGTCGGCCTTTCTGTCACGCCAGGTGAAAACAGAAACGGAGACAGTCGATATTGCACCCGTCGAAGATTTTGCTGAAGCGGTGCAGCTGGAACTGAACCGGTTGGAGAATCGCTATGAACTGAGATTGCGGGAAGTCTTTCGCTCCATTCGTGGTGTGGAAGAATTTCGCATCCGCGAGGCAACCAAAGAGATTCATGGTTTGATCAATGTGTCAGTGCTTTACCCTGAGGGCTCAATTGGCGATGACCGCGTGGTAGCCGGTAGTGAGATCAAGCCGGAGATGACACTTCGTGCCTACGAGAAAAGTAAACATCTTCTGGAAGGGGATTTTTTTCATTCGGATGGGCCAGTGTCAGGATGGGAAGAGGGAAAAGAGGAAGGTCAGTATTACTTCTGGGAAAAGGTGGGCAAGACAAGGTTACATGTCGCCACGGTCAGTCGGGATGATCTCATTGAGCAGATCGACACGTGGTTGCCCACGACCAAACGATTGCCAACTGAACTGGTGGCTGGCTATGCGGGAAATCTCCGAATTGTCCGGAAAGGAAAAGCGATTTTGCAAACAGGCCTGGTGTCTGAGCCGGTGAAAGATGTCGCGTTTTCAGCGGTGATACCGGCACGCAATCGTTTTGCCACATGGACCGTTTTTGCGCAAAACCCGGTAAAGGAGAGAGTTCAGTGGAGGTTGCCCATTTTGCTCGGAGGCGCGATTCTCGGATTGGGGGTGGCGCTGGCGACTTGGCAAGTGTCGTCAGCCTATCGCCGGGCCACACACCTGGCGGAGCAGCGAGTTTCTTTCGTCAATCAGGCCTCGCACGAATTGCGCACTCCGATTACCAACATTCTGATTCACTCCGATTTGGCTGCGGACTCTCTCGAAGATGACACGGGTCGAGCCGGAGAGAAGATCGATCTGATTCGGGAAGAAGCGGGGCGGCTGGGGCGACTGGTGGACAATGTTTTGACCTTCTCGCGTCATGAGAGAGGGAGGTTCAATTTTTCTTATTCAAGTATTGTTCCGGATGAAGTGCTGCAGCAGTGCATGGATACCTTCCGGCCAAGCTTTCGGCGCACAGAGATAGCGATGCATTTTGATGGCGGTGCGAGCGAGCCCTTTCGGACCGATTCTGATGCCTTATCTCAGATCGTGACCAATCTGTTATCCAACGTGGAAAAATATGCTGCAATCGGGAAAGAGATGAAGTTGCGAAGTCGAATCGATGAGTCGGGTAACCTGAAAATTCGGGTATCGGATCAGGGACCGGGCATTCCTCCCGGATCGGCGTCGAAGGTTTTTCGCTCGTTTCGTCGATTGAGTTCCGAAGTTTCCGAGGGAGTCAGCGGAACCGGACTCGGGCTTTCGATTGCCAGAGAGCTGGCGCGCGGTATGGGCGGAGATCTGCAATTGCTCGCGTCCGAAACAGGGGCCACTTTTGAACTCACTCTTCCGGACAGTTCCGTATGACTATACTTGTAGCAGAAGACGATCCAATCACTCGATCAGGAATCACCGAATCGATAGAAGGCGAAGGCTTTCGCGTGATCGCTACAGCGAATGGTCGCGAAGCTCTGGACGCCTTTCGCTCGGAGAAGCCGGATCTAGTCTGTCTCGATATCATGATGCCGGAAGTGGATGGCTTCGAAGTCTGTCGGCAAATTCGTGAAGCAAATGCAGCCATCCCGATTCTGTTTCTTTCCGCAAAAAATGAAGAGATCGATGTCGTCGTCGGACTGGAGCTGGGGGCGGATGATTTTATTCGCAAACCGTTTGGTAAAAGGGAATTGATCGCCCGTATTCGCAGCTCATTGCGACGTCAGGCTCTCTCCCAGACAGATCGGCAGGGGCAGCCTTTTTCGATGCTGGATCTCGAGGTGTTTCCTAAAGAGTTGCGAGCGGTTCGCGAAGGGCAGGGGATTGATCTGATTCCCCGCGAGGTTTCGATTTTGAAACTCCTCTGGGAACGCGAAGGTGAAGTAGTTTCGCGTGATGAGCTGCTCAACGTTTGTTGGGGGAGCGAGTATTTTCCAGAATCGAGAACACTGGATCAACATATCTCCAAGCTGCGGAAACGAGTCGAAGTCGATCCCAAAAATCCCGAGCTGATCGAAACCGTGCGTGGAGTCGGCTATCGCTTTCGCGTTTAGCTTGGTGAATTCGCTGCAACTTCCTGCAGTTTTTCTTCCTCCTGCAAACGCAGCTGGCCACAGGCTGCCTCGATATCGTGGCCTTTTTCCCGCCGCAAGGTAGCAGGAACACCGCGGCTTTTGAGCACACCGAGGAAGGCATCCTGTTGCTCAACTGAAGGTCGCTTCCACGGCAGACCTTCCACCGTGTTGTAGGGAATGAGGTTTACTTTTGCATGGAGTTGCTTCGCGCGGCTGGCGAGCAGCTTTGCTTCGGTAAGGTCATCGTTCACCTCTTCGATTAAGATGTATTCAAAAGTGATCTTTTGTTTTTTTACATCGCGCCACTTCTCCAGCGCTTCAAACAACCGACTAATCGGGTATTTTTTGTTCACCGGCATGATCCGTTCGCGGACTTCGTCGCTGGCACCATGCAGAGACAGGGCGAGCCGAATTTGCAGCGGCACCTGGGCGAGCTTCTCGATCTGAGGAGCCAGTCCACTGGTAGAAACCGTGATATGACGGGCGCCAATATTCAGGCCCCAGTCTGCGTTCAGAATCTCGATCGCTTTGGTGAGGTTTGTGAGATTAGCGAGTGGCTCACCCATCCCCATAAACACCAGATTCTGGACTTTCTTCCCGGTCTCCTGCTCTGCACTGATCACCTGCGAAACGATTTCGCCTGCGCTGAGGTTTCGGGTGAAGCCGGCCAATCCGCTGGCGCAAAATTTGCAGTCATATGCGCACCCTACCTGACTGGAAACACAGAGCGTGATGCGCGGACTGCGACTTCCGGCAAAGTTCTGATTGGCGGGGATCATCACGGTTTCAACCAGGCGACCATCGTGGAGCCGAAACAGAAATTTTTGGGTAGTATCTGCTGACCCTTGAATGCGAGAGCAGTCCAGCGTTTCGAGCGAAAATTCAGCTTCCAGCTTCTCCCGCAAACCAGCACCGAGATTGGTCATGTCGGCGAAACTCTTTACCCGCTTTTGGAAAACCCAGTCAGTAATCTGCTTGGCACGAAATTTTGGCTGGCCACAATCCTGCATCCAGTTTTCCCAATCCTCCAGGGAGAAACCGTGCGCTGACTGTTTATCCGGTTTTTTATTCATCGGGCGCAGCTGTAACAAACCACGGATTGACAAAGGGAACAGGCCGAATTCTGGTTTTCGCGTTATGTCAGAAAATTCATCTGCTCCGCTGGTATTGGTGCTATGCACCGGAAATTCCTGTCGCTCTCAAATGGCTGAAGCTCTATTGCAAAAGGCAGCGGGGAGTGCTCTCCGGGTGGAAAGCGCCGGATCGAAACCGAGTGGATACGTGCACCCGTTGGCGATCAAAGCGATGGCAGAACTGGACCTCGATGTTTCCGAGCATCGTTCGAAAAACCTCGATGAATTTCTCGATCAGGAAGTGGACACCGTGATTACCGTGTGTGGCAACGCTGACCAGGCCTGTCCGGTGTTTCCCGGTCAAATGCGCCGCTACCACTGGCCGTTTTTTGATCCTGCCGATGCGGAAGGAACCGAAGAAGAGCAGATGGAAGTCTTCCGACAAGTTCGCGATGAGATCGAGCGAGTGTTTTCCGCTTATGGTCTCGGTCGCAAAGATGCCGGTGAAGCGGCGAAATAGTCAGTCAGGTTTTTCCGGGAGAGGGATTGCCTCGCAACTTTCCCGCCAGCCCTTGAAGTTCCATTCATTGGGAAATCCGGCGCACTGGATGGGTTTGACCGGATTGATTGTGCACTCATTGCCATCGAGAAACTCGCACTCTCCGTTTGGTTTCTCTTTCAGAGTCAGGCCGGTCCTGTTCAGCCGCAGGTCGGTGTGTTTGGCGACGAAGTCATAAAGCGGCATTTCCAGATAGTCAGCAATGCGCTGTAGCTCCTCATCCGAAACCGGAACCTCCCCCGGCCAGCGGCAGCAGTTAGCGCAGCGCTGGCACTGGTAGTACGTGCCGGGTTCCATATCGTAGAGGCTCACAGGTTTTACTATTGCCAAAAAATCAGAAACTTCTCTAAAATTCACAAGCAGGTTAAAAATTAGTTAACTTTCTTTTATTTTTTAAAAAATATAAGCAATGAAGTGGAAAATAGTGGCCTCCATGGTAAAATGGGGGTCTACTAGGTCAGCAATTCTGTTTAGGATAAATTTTTTCAATGATAGGTAAGCTTTTTGGTTTTTTCTCCAGTGATATTGGCGTCGATCTGGGAACGGCGAATACGTTGGTATACGTTAAGGATCAAGGGATTGTGCTTAGGGAGCCTTCGGTGGTAGCAGTCAAATCGGGAACCAATCTGGTTTTAGCGGTGGGCGATGATGCCAAGCGCATGCTCGGAAGAACCCCGGGCAATATTGTGGCGATTCGACCTTTGAAGGACGGGGTGATCGCAGATTACGAGGTGACCGAGGCGATGCTGCAACATTTTGTTCGCAAGGTTCACGGTAGACGACGCGGTATTACGCCCCGGATTGTGATCGCGGTTCCTTCCGGAATTACCGAGGTCGAGAAGCGTGCGGTGCGCGAGTCTGCGATGGCAGCCGGTGCCCGTGAGGTTCATTTGATTGAGGAACCAATGGCAGCTGCGATTGGTGTTGGATTGCCGGTTCAGGAAGCTGCGGCCAATATGATTGTTGATATCGGCGGCGGCACAACCGAAGTAGCGATCATTGCGCTGTCGGGAATCGTTTACAGCCGAAGTGTCCGCGTGGCAGGGGATGAACTCGATGAATCGATCATTCAATACATGCGCCGCGCCTACAATCTGATGATTGGAGAGCGAACCGCGGAAGAGATGAAGATTCGCATGGGTTCTGCTTTTCCTCAGTCCAAGGAAACGTCAGTGGAAGTGAAGGGAAGAGATTTGGTCGCCGGATTACCGAAAACTATTACCATTACTTCCGCTGAGATTCGCGAGGCGATGATGGATCCCTTGAATGTGATTGTCGACTCGGTCCGGGTGACTCTGGAGCGTTGTCCGCCTGAGCTTTCCGGTGATTTGGTAGATCGCGGTATTCTTTTGGCCGGGGGCGGTGCTCTGTTGAAGGGGATGGATAAATTAATTTCTGAAGAAACCGGTCTTCCTGTCCATGTGGCCGATGATCCATTGAGTGCAGTCGCGGAAGGTTGTGGTAAGGTGCTGGACGAGTTGGACTTCCTGAAGAAGGTTTCCAATCCGGGGCGTTAACCGGTTTCTCTTGTCACCCTCCACTAATCCACCCTGCCAGTTGCCACAGAAATGAGTCGGCTGAACGTAGTCTTCCTGCTGATTTTTATCGGCGTTCTCGTGTGGATTACTATGTTTAGTCCAGATGCTGTGGATCGGATTCAAAGGGGGGCGATGTCTCTGTTTGAGCCGGTTACGAAAAGCGGGGACGGTATTAAGGATTTTATCGCCGGGGAAGAAGAGGATGCCATTAGCGTAGCCGAGATGAAGGAGCGTCTGGAGTTTGCGGAACGTGACCGTGATCGTCTGCGTCTCGAGGTGCTGCAAATGGATGAGTTGATCTATGAGAATAACTCCCTGCGGCAGGCCTTGCTTTATAAGGAACGAGCTCCGCAGTCCCTGATTGCTGCGAGGGTAATGAGCCGAAAGCCCTCTACCTGGTACAATACGCTGATCATTGATAAGGGGGAAAACGACAACGTGAAACCTGACAGCCCGGTCATTGTTCCTGCCGGTGATGATGCAGCGCTGATTGGAAAGGTCTCGGAAGTTCGTGGTGACAATACGGCTGTTGTTCTCCTGCTCACAGACGAAATGTGTCAGGTCTCTGCGAAACTAATGAATACCCCGGAGCAGGGGATTCTCTCAGGGCAGCGGGGGATGTTGAAAAATCTGCCGGAATTGAAACTGCGCTACTTATCGAAAGAGGCAGATGCTCAGCCGGGGCAGTTGATAGTGAGTTCCGGTTCAGGAGGGCTTTTTCCACCTGACCTGATCCTGGGCGAAGTTCAGCGCTACGATGTCGGAGTGATTGATGCTGAAGCGGTGATTCGGCCGATTGTTGATTTTGACTCACTCAAAGACGTGTTTGTGATCCGGCCTGATATCGTTGAGGAAGCTGAGGCACCGGGAACGACCGACGCCTCGGAAGTGCAGGCGGTTCCCAAACCGGAAAACGGGCAATGATTTTCTTTTTTCTGGTCGCAGCAATGTTAGCGGGCTCCTTTTTCTTGCAGGAGTTTATCCCTTTCTTCGCCTGGGCCTACTACGCCCGGTTTCTTCTGGTGCACACAGCATTTTACTGTGCAGCGGTATCGGTTCCTTTTCCTGTGATGCTTCTGTTTGCCTTGGTTTGCGGCTTTATCTGGGATGCTCGCTATCACGTTCCGGTTCAGGCAATTAATGAAGCCGGGGTCTCTTCCGGTCAGGTCGAATTGCCATTTGGTTTTACGATTTTCATTTTCGGGCTTTTGGGGGCTTTTATTCAGGGTGTGCGCCCACTATTTCGTCGCGGACGCTGGGAGTTGCCTGTGTTCCTAATTGGGTTTGCAACCGCGCTCAGCATCCTGATCGAATACCTGGTGATCAGTTTCCACCGGGGTGGGCTGGATTTTCCCTACGAGCTCTGGTGGAAAATTTTGGTAACCGGGTTGTTTTCCACTGCCGCTTCCCCGTTTCTTCTGCTATTGTTGAGCAAGCTGGCACAAATGGTTGGCTACAAAATTCAACTGACCGGAATCACCCGGAAATACACTTTCGAGACCTAGAGTATCCCCACCTTCATGGTATCACACTTTCGCCTCCGACTGTATCTGCTCGCCATTCTGGTAATGGTGGGCTTCGGCGTTCTGGTGTCGCGTTTGTACCAGATTCAGGTGAATGAATCCAAATACTACACCGAGCGCTTGCCGGGAAGAAAGTTGGAGTCGATTCGGATTCCCGGGATTAGAGGGGAGATCAAAGACCGGAACGGTTTGACCCTCGTGGACAGCACTCCGAATTACGAACTACACTTCGATCTTCGCGAAATTGTCAGTGCCTACAAAAAGGATTTCCTCGAAGCTGGTGACTCACTTCCGGAAGTCGAGTGGGAACGATTCGACCGTTACAGCCAGCGCGAGAAACGGACTGAAACCGACATCATCAAGATCGTAGAAAAAACCGTTTTCCCGGGATTGGGTGATCTGGGATTGCTGGCGGACTACAGCGCCAGTTCGATGAAGGTTCACTACCGGGCAACCCGCGGCTATGTGCCTTTTACCTATCGCCGGGATCTGAGTTTTCAAGAGTTTGCCCGGTTTGCGGAGAATAATCTGGGTATTCCCGGAGTTACGGTAACGCGAACCGGACGTCGCCGTTATATTTACGACTCGCTTGGTTGTCACTTTCTTGGTTACATGAATCTGGCGGACAATGATCAGGTCCCCGAGGATAAAAAGCGCCAGTTCAACTACTACGTCGGCGATGACTATGGAGTGCAAGGGGTTGAGGCGACGATGGACAGCTATTTGCAGGGCAAACCTGGGAAGCTGGTGATTGAGAAAGACGAGAAAGGGAAATTTGTAGGTGAGCAGAGCCGTACGGATCCTCAGCCCGGATCGGATGTTTATCTGACCATCGATGCACGACTCCAATACGTGACCGAGAAGGCTCTTCGGAAAATCGGAAGGGGAGCTGCGGTGGCGATCAATCCGCAGAATGGAGACATTCTTTCGATGGCGTCGGTGCCTTCGTTCAATCCGAATGTATTTATTCCGAATGTCAGTTCCGCTGACTGGAAAAGATATACCGGTGACCAGACCAGCCCGATGTTCAACCGGGCGGTGAATCCGTATTCTCCAGGATCCACCTGTAAAATTCCTATTGCCCTGGCAGGTTGTCTTTCCAATACGTGGAAATATCGTTTCAGCTGTGGCGGTGGTGCTCGCTACGGTCGGAAGTTCATGAAATGCTGGCATCCGAATCATGGCTCGATTGATTTGAGCAATGCGATTAAGCGCAGCTGCAATGGTTATTTTTATCGCTACGCCAATCACACCGGGATTCGCAATATTCAGCAAATGACCGGTTTGCTCGGGCTCGGGCGCAAAACCGGGATTCGGATCACCGGGGAAAATCCCGGAAATATTCCCAATCCGGAGTGGTTGCGTCAGCAGGGAGCACTTTGGAGTGATGCCTTTACCGCGCTGGTAGCGATCGGGCAGGGGGCGACCGAATGTTCTCCTTTGCAGATGGCTTGGTGCACAGCCTCGATCGTAAATGGAGGCAAAGTATATCAGCCTCGCATTATCAAGAAAGTGATGGAGAAAGATGGGGAGGTTGTGATGGAGGAACCTCCCGAAATTCGCCACGACCTTACGAAGGAAGGCGTCACAGCCAGCCAGTTAGAGTTGATTAAGAAAGGGATGCGTCGGGTTGTCAATGAGAGCGGAGGAACCGCGGGCCGGGCATCCTCCAGTATGACGACTATTTCCGGCAAGACTGGAACAGCGCAGACCAGTGTGAAAAACGTCAGTAACGCATGGTTTATTGCTTTTGCTCCTTACGAGAATCCTGAGATCGCGGTTTGTGTTTTCGTGGAAAATGGCTATTCCGGAGGTGGAGCCGCTTCCCCGATTGCCAAAAATATCATTGAGAACTACGTTGCCATTGAGGATGGGATGCGCTACGAGGTAGTCTCATTGCCGGAGGCCGTCGGGCATCGCAATATGATCAGGCAAACGTCGTTTTCTGAATCAGAGGCATTACTCGCTGTGGCTGGTGCGCCGACTTTGGTCGCAGAGAATCTGGCAAATTCTCCCGCTCTCAGAGCTGAATCAGAAGAAGAATCAGCAGTCGATGTTCAGGAATTTGTCCCCCCTTCGCTGAAGAAGCGCGAAGTAACACCAATACAAAATTTAAACCAACCTACTATTAGACAGGAGGCGGATTCCCGAGGCCGAGTTGGCGATGGGAATACGCAGCAACCATCAAGATTTCAACCCTTTCAAAACGTGATTGATCGACTTAGGCAGAACCAGGGAAGATGATGCAACACTGACAGCTTTCAGTGAATTCTGACATCATACCCTCATTCGAAAAGCGCTCCCGGCAGATCGGGAGAAGACTGCGAAATCACGACCGAATGCGTCGGCGCAGTCAACGTTATCTGTGAATCCGGTTCTGCCCTGAACCACCCCAACCAACTATGCTATGTTGAAAAAAATAAGAAAATTTTTTGGACCAAAGAAACTCGCAGAAGGAAATAAAATTGTAATTAACTGCGAAAAACTCGAAACCCGTGTCGCTCTACTGGAGCAGGGGTCGCTCGAAGAATACACCGTGGAGCGGGTAAACGATGAGAACATCGTTGGCTCCATTTTCAAAGGCGTCGTCCGCAATATCGAGCCCGGCCTGAACGCCATGTTTGTCGATATCGGGCTCGAGAAAAACGCCTTCCTGCACTTCTGGGATGCAATCCCCGAGGCGCTCGATTCCCAACACGAAGAAATTCATCGTCAGGGAAAAGGAGACAAAAATCAGGACGGCCAGAATAATCAAGGCGGCGGCAAACGTCGGCGCCGGAAAAAGAAAAAGCCCAAAATTCAATCCAAGGATATCCCCAAATTGTATCCCGTGGGCAGTGAGGTAATTGTGCAGGTCACCAAAGGACCGATCGGCACCAAAGGACCTCGGATCACTACCAACATTTCTATGCCTGGGCGCTACATGGTGCTCATGCCGCGCAATGACCAACTCGGTATTTCCCGGAAAATCGGTGACCCCAAAGAGCGGACCCGCTTGCGCAAAATCATGGCGGAAAAACTCACCGTTCCAGCGGGTATGGGAGTGATTCTGCGAACCGTTTCCCAGGGGCAGAAAGTTCGCTATTTCGTGCGCGACCTGGCTATTCTGGTTGAGGAATGGCGCAAGGTAGAGGAAAAAGCGGCAAACGGAAAAGCTCCGGTGTGTGTGTTCCGCGAGCCGGACCTGATTGAACGAACCGTCCGGGATTTCCTCACCGACGATATCCAGGAAGTCCTGTGTGACGATCAGGATGCGGTGGCCCGAATGAAGGAACTGATTGCCATCATCTCACGGCGATCGATGAAAAAGATCAGCTACTACCAGAACCCTGTGCCGATTTTCGACAAGCTCGGGATTCAGCGTCAGATCGACGACGCGTTTTTCCGTCAGGTTTGGTTGCCGAGCGGTGGTTATCTCGTGATTGATGAAACCGAGGCTCTGATCGCTATCGATGTGAACACCGGTCGTGCGAAGACGCAGGACAAAATGATCCTGCAAACCAACCTTGAAGCTGCCGAGGCCGTCGCTCGCCAACTGCGACTGCGGAACATTGGCGGCTTGATTGTGGTGGACTTTATCGACATGCGCGGGCGGAAGGATCAAAACGCCGTCTATCGTGCCATGAGAGATCACCTCCGAAGTGATAAGGCGAAGACACAGGTTCTGCATCTCTCCCAATTGGGACTGATGGAAATGACCCGTCAGCGTTTGCATGAGAGCTTGAACATCACCGTCAACGAACCCTGCCATTTCTGTCAGGGCCGTGGGGTCGTAAAAACCGCCGAGTCCATGAGTGTGGAGCTGCAGCGTCAGATCAGCACTGTTCTGGCTAAGAGCGGCGATACCATCCACGAATTGCTGCTGATTGTTCACCCGGATGTGATGGAGCGTCTGCGCACCGAGGATGGGGATCTGTTCGTGGAGCTGGAGCGCCGATACAATGCACGTCTTACCTTCCGCAGCGATGCGACCTTTTACCGGGAGCAGGTGGTGATTGCCGATCCCAAGACCAAGCGTGAGATTAAAGTGTAGGTTGGGGAGGCTCTGTAGTTACAATGTATTGCAGGAAGTGCTTGATCCTGAAAAGGATTGAGAGAATACTATTTTGTCGCATAACATTTCGACCCAACCGTCCAACGGCTGGAAAACCCCCGCGACCGAACCACTACACGCATCATTGTTATGAAAAACACGCGAATCGTCCTTTTCCGGACTGCGTTTTCTCTCGGCATAGCCGCAGGGTTTCTTCTTTCCACTATACCGGCTGATGCGCAATTGAGGCGACCCGGCTTCGCCAAAGTGAAAAAAGAAGACCGCGAGTCCAGTAACCTGGTGAAAGAGGATGGTGCCATCTACCTCGAAGAAATGATGGCGAAGGAAGTGAAAGTTCGCGTCACCCAGTCTACAGCCGCTTATTCCAATCTCAAAGCCAGTCGATGGCTCGGAAATGTAAATCCAAACCAGAATGCGACCCTGTTAGCGGTCAGCGACAAAGCCTATCGCATCCGCGCCCAGGCTAAGCAGGGACAAATCGCCGGCTGGGTTAGCAAAGGTGCCGTCACCGGTTTAGCTCCCGATTTCGAGGCGAAGCTGAAAAAATTCTATGATCGCTACGTCATTGTCAAAGAACTGATCGAAAACGAGCAGGTCGCCCTCGGTATGACCTTTGAAGAAGTTGTCGCATCGATCGGTCCGCCGGATTTGCGAAGTGCTTCAGTCGAAGCTTCCGGACGTGTCGATACACTGGAGTATGTTTCTTATGAGCGCGTTCCCCAGACAGTGATGACACGGGATGCGTTTGGTGGCGTAGTTCCTACCACGCAATATGTCGAAGTGGAAAACGGTCGAGTCACGATCGAACTGACCGACAACATGGTGACCGCAATCCGCGAGTCCGAAGGCATCAACTTCGCTCATCAAGGGCACGGGGTAAACATCCCGCCTTACATCTATCCGTTTTAGTCAGACATAACAGGGTTAGGTCACTGACT
>JAHDCN010000337.1 GCA_020629815.1 Verrucomicrobiota bacterium | reverse complement strand
GACCTGTCGACCAAGCTGACTCAGTCGATCGAATATCAGCCAGCTTCATTTGAAGTTTTGGATCCCGGTCTCGAGACAACGATTCAGGATTACCCCGGTCGGACCGGCATGTGGGATGTCGGCGTTCCTCCCTCGGGCCCTTTTGACACTCTGAGTTTTCGAATCGGGAATCAGATTCTCGGAAATCCGGAAAACGCAGCGGGACTGGAGATGTTAGTCCGCGGCGGGAAGTATCGTTTTCACTCGGCGACCACCATTTGTGTCACAGGAGCGGACGCTGATATCGAGATCAATGGTGAGTCCGCCAAGTCCAATTCCGCGATCTCAATTGAAGCGGGCGACACCCTGAAAATCGGCACGACGAGTGACTGCGGTCAGCGCATCTACCTGCTGATTGCTGGCGGGGTATCTGTGCCGGATTACCTGGGAAGCAAATCCACTTTTCGGCTGGGCCGCTTTGGTGGTCATGGAGGTCGGGCGTTGCAACCGGGCGATGTGCTTCATTTCTCCGGTGATGCTCCAGTTACATCTGCGGCCGGAATTCCTGCACTACCTAAACTGACTCACGAATGGGAATTGCGAGTAACATATGGTCCCCACGGCGCACCGGATTTCTTTACTGACTCCGACATCGAAACCTTTTTTGAAACGGCGTGGGAGGTTCACTACAATTCGGATCGCACCGGCATTCGCTTGATCGGCCCTAAACCTGAGTGGGCCCGCCGTGATGGTGGGGAAGCGGGGCTACATCCTTCCAACATTCACGACAACGCCTATTTGGTCGGCTCCGTTGATTTCACTGGCGACATGCCGATCATCCTCGGACCGGATGGGCCAAGTCTCGGCGGCTTCGTCTGTCCTGCCGTGGTGACAAAGGCCGATCTGTGGAAGCTCGGCCAGTTGAAGCCGGGCGATCAAATTCGTTTCCTGCCGATCTCCATTCCTGATGCCGAGCGCTTGCTCGAAGACGACAATCATTCACCGACAGTCGTCGCTCCCACCCCGGACTCGCTGATTCTTCATCGAGACGAAGCGGATGGCGACAAGCCGGCGGTTTGCTTCCGCGCCAGTGGTGATGGAGCGATTCTAATTGAATTCGGCCCGATGGAGTTGGATCTCGATCTGCGACTCCGGGCTCAGGCGCTCTATGATACGATCCGCGAGAATCCCTTTGATGGCCTGCTTGAAATGGTGCCGGGAATTCGATCGCTACAGGTGCAGTTCGATACCTTGGTCATCAGTGGCGAACAAGCCCTTGCCCGCTTGATCGAGATCGAGAACAACCTGCCTCCTCTCGAGGCGATGGAATTCAAAAGCCGCATCGTCCGGCTGCCGCTCTCCTGGGACGATCCGGCTACGATTGAGGCGATTGAAAAATATACCAAGATCGTTCGTCCCGATGCGCCTTGGTGCCCGAGTAACATTGAGTTCATTCGGCGAATCAACGGGCTCGACTCGATCGAGGAAGTCAAAGAGATCGTCTACAACGCAAAGTATTTCGTCATGGGCTTGGGCGACGTTTATCTCGGCGCGCCGGTAGCCACCCCGCTTGACCCCCGGCATCGACTGGTAACGACTAAGTACAATCCAGCCAGAACGTGGACAGCCGAAAACTCCGTCGGTATCGGCGGAGCTTATCTTTGCATCTACGGCATGGAAGGACCCGGAGGTTACCAGTTCGTCGGTCGGACTGTCCCCATTTGGAATCGCTTCCGAGCCACTGAAGATTTCCATCAGGGCACCCCTTGGCTACTCCGCTTCTTCGACCAGATTCAATGGTATGAAGTGGGTGCAGACGAATTGCTCGCGCTACGCAAACAAGTCATTAGTGGTGAGTTCAAGTTGGAGGTTGAAGAGACCACCTTTCGACCGGCTGAATACAAAGAATTCCTCGCGACCAATCACGATTCGATCGCCGCATTCCGGAACAAGCAACGCACTGCTTTCGGAGAAGAAAGAGAACGCTGGGAAGCCTCCGGAGCGATGAACTTCGAAGTCGATGAAGCATCGCTCACTGATGATAGCGAAGAAGTCGTGATTCCAGAGGGAACCGAACCAGTTCTTTCCCCGGTCGCAGGAACCTTGTGGAAGTATCTCGTTTCCACCGGAGCCCGGGTATCCGAAGACAAACCGATCGCCATCGTCGAAAGCATGAAGATGGAGATCAGTGTCCCCGCGCCTTGCGACGGCATTCTCGAAGGCATCGTTCCTGAGGAATCGGACAGCATCAAACCCGGACAACCCATCGCTTTCGTTCGTCCCGAATAGAATATGGAACTTCCCGATCTCAATATCGCCCATTTGCTGACCCAATATCGAGACGGAGCAACAACTCCCAGTCGAATCGTCGAAGCCGTCGATGCAATCATCGAGAACGAACCTGAGTCAGAGAAGATCTGGATCTCGCGCCTGCCTCTTGAGCGATTGCTGGAATACGCCGCTGAGTTGGAAACCCAATCTATCGATGAATTGCCACTCTTTGGAATCCCGTTTGCGATTAAGGACAACATCGACCTAGCGGAACTGGAAACGACAGCCGGTTGCCCTGACTTCGCCTACCTGCCTGAACAGAACGCTTTCGTGGTGCAAAAGCTGATCGATGCCGGTGCCATTCCAATTGGCAAAACCAATCTCGACCAGTTCGCGACCGGTCTCGTTGGCGTGCGTTCACCGTATGGATTCCCGACCAATGCTTTTTCTGAAGACCACATCCCCGGCGGCTCTTCCTCCGGCTCCGCCGTGGCTCTCGCAAGAGGACAGGTCAGCTTTTCGCTTGGCACCGATACCGCAGGATCAGGTCGGGTGCCGGCTGCATTTAACGAACTCACCGGACTCAAACCGTCGCGCGGTCTCTTGAGCTGCTCCGGAGTGGTACCGGCCTGCAAAACGCTGGACTGCGTTTCCATCTTTGCTCATTCGTCAAAGGACGCGGCGTTGGTCCTTGAGGTGGCCGCTGAATTTGATCCGGGCGACAGCTATGCGCGACAGGCCATTGCTCCTCGCTCCAACGTGGGAACCCGGATTGGAATTCCCCGTCCAAAGGACCTGGAATTCTTCGGCAACACTGAAGCAGAAATACTCTATCGGCAGGCCATTGATCAACTTCAGCAACAAGGCGCCACGGTGATCGAGTTGGATTTTTCTCCATTCCTTGAGGCGGCTCGACTGCTCTACGAAGGGCCTTGGGTGACCGAGCGATTTGTCGCTATCGAATCCCTTCTCAAGGAAAACCCGGACGCATTGTTTCCTGTCACTCGCGATATCATTTCCGGCGGTGCCGCGCCTTCAGCAGCTGATGCCTTTCGTTCGCAATACCGACTCGCAGAGCTTAAGCGAAGAGCCGACAAAGCATGGGACGAAGTGGATTTCATCGTGACTCCCACGACTGGCACAGTCTATCGGATTGATGAGGTCGAAGCCGATCCCGTGCAGCTGAATTCGAACCTGGGCTACTACACGAATTTCATGAACCTCTTGGACTACTGCGCCGTAGCGGTTCC
>JAHDCN010000336.1:1970-3503 GCA_020629815.1 Verrucomicrobiota bacterium | reverse complement strand
ATTGTAAATGGAAACGACCTGCTCGCTTTTGAGCCAACCGTTTCCTACAAGATCTCGATGATGAAAAAGCTGGGCGCGATGCTCGCTGGCGGATTGTTCAACGTTCGCCTCAGCGGCACCGGAATGATCGCCTTCACCTCGCACTACGAGCCCATCACATTGCGAGTGACTCCTGATACCCCGGTTTGCACCGATCCGAATGCAACGATCGCGTGGTCCGGCAATCTCGAGCCGAGCTTCAAGAAAGATGTGTCCCTGAAGACCTTCATCGGTCGAGGCAGCGGCGAATCAATCCAGATGCTTTTCCAGGGCGATGGTTTTGTAGTGATTCAGCCATACGAGGAAATTGTGATGGCTACCCAGGGAGGAAGCTAAATCAGATTTTTCGCACCCTAGTCCGATTACGCGTGTTTCATTCTCTATGAGTGATTTCGCAAAACGTGCAGGCTCCTTCGTTGGCTGCCTGATCCTTTCTTTGATCCTGGCAATCTCCACTTGGAACGCTTTTGGTCAAAATCAGAAAGGAAAGGGAAAAGGCAAAGGTAAGGGCGGCAACCGTTTTGCGGAGCTGGAGAAGCAGGCACTGGCGAAACCGTTTGTCGGTATTACGGCTGACGGCAAAGTGGAGCCCGGTTTGTTTTCGCTGAAATCGACCGGAGTTTCCACCGAAGAAGCGCGCAAGACTACGACCGCCTTTCTCGACGGATTAACTGACGCTCAGCGCGCCAAAACAACCTTTCCCTATGATTCCGATGAATGGCGGAAGTGGGCCAACCAGCATTCCTATCCCCGTCAGGGCGTCAGCTTTGAGGAACTGAATGACGAACAGCGTGAGCTGGCTTTTGCCATGATGGGAGCCGGGCTGAGCGCAAAGGGCCTGTCGACGACGCAGGGCATCATGAAGCTGAACCACACCATTGCTGAGCTGTCCGGTCGCGAAGGGGAATATGGATACGGACGTTGGGCTTATTATCTCACCGTCATGGGAGAACCCAGCGAAACGAAGCCGTGGGGCTGGCAATTCGATGGGCACCATTGCATCATCAATTACTTCGTCCTGGGAGATCAGGTAGTGGTCGCCCCGTTTTTTCTTGGCTCCGAACCAGTTCGGGCGGAAGGCGGCAAATACGCAGGGACGGTGGTCTTGCAGGAAGAACAGGATGCGGGTCTCGCATTTGCCCGCAGCCTCACTGATAAGCAAAAAGCCAAAGCGGTCATTCAGGAAGAGAAACCGGGCACCAACTCCCAAATTGATGCCTTCAAGGATAATGTCGTAATTCCCTACGAAGGTATTCCCGGCTCGGAACTTTCAGCAGAACAGAAGACAGCTTTTCTGAACCTGTGTGCGGTGTGGATCAACAATATCCGTGAAGATCAGGCAAAGATTCAATTGGAAGACATCCGCAAGCACCTGGATCGGACCCACTTTGCCTGGGTAGGGGAAATGAAGGACGATTCCGTTTTCTTTTACCGGATTCACAGTCCGGTGGTCTTGATTGAATTCGATCATCAGCGCCCCATCGCATTAGACCG
>JAHDCN010000336.1:0-1870 GCA_020629815.1 Verrucomicrobiota bacterium | reverse complement strand
CGTTCCCGGTTTTCCGGCGAGTCTTCTACACCAAAGTGATCGAACAGAAATATCGCAAGGCCTGCGTCGGTAGCGCCCCCGAGTTCCAGTCGGGGAAACTCTGTGTGGCCGCAGCCGGGAAATGCCTCAAAAAAGCCGTCCTGCAATGCTCCGATACCTACCCCGCCGGTATCCACCAACGTGCCGTCAATATCGAAGAGCAAAAGCCTTCGTTGAGCCATTCCAGAGAAAGAGCAGCCTATTCCTCTTCAGACTTCACGCCGTCTTCATCGTCAGCGTGATCCTCGTCTTCGTCGTGAACTTCAGCAGCCTCGGCTTCTTCGTGGTCATCGATGTCGTAGTCGTCATCGTCTTCGAGACGGAATTTCCGCTTCCGTTTTTCTTCCGGAAGTGGCGACATCATCATCAGGATATTCCGATTATTGAGCTTGGGCTCCAGATCGACATGACCAACCCCTTCGAGGTCCGCCTTCACCTTTTGCATCAGCTCAAAACCAAGGTCTTTATGCGCCATTTGGCGACCCTTGAACCATAGAACCATCCTGACTTTAAAACCATGGCAGAGGAAATCTTCCGCCCGCGTGAGTTTGATCATGTAGTCGTGAGGATCGATATTGACCCCGAACTTGACCTCTTTCTCCCGCTTCTTGGGCTTCTCGTTTTTCTTCTTCTTGGCCTCTTCGTACTTCCACTTCCCGTAGTCGACGATACGACATACCGGCGGCTTGGCATGGGGAGCAATCTCGACCAGATCGAGTCCGAGCTCCTTCGCCTTTGCGAGTGCCTTGTGAGTAGGAAGAACCGCATTCGCTTCACCGTAAATCACACGGATTTCCGGAACGCGAATTCGTTCGTTTACCCGCGTCCTCCAACGGCGCGGCCTTTTCTTTGAGAATCGTTTAGCTATGGCAGTTTACCTCAGTTGATGGTGTATTTTCGTCTGACCCAAAAGAGGAGGGTCGGTGTGGGGAAAATTCTGTCAGGAATTCGGACCGGTTCTCGATCGGAAAACCGGTTGAAGGAAAAAATCCTTTCGGGGACAGGAGTGTGATTCCTGCCCGCGTCATAGGCTTCTGTTTTTTATTTCCTGCACTATCTGGTCACAAAATTCCTGAACTCCAAGGGCTCCCTCATCACCGCGATCCCGGTGGCGGACGGAAACCTTACCGGATTCCTCTTCCTTGGCGCCAATGAGTAACATATACGGAATTCGATCCAATTGAGCAAGCCTTATCTTTGCTCCCACTTTCTCGCTGGCCCGATCAACCGTGACACGAACACCGGCTTCCTTAAGCTGCTGCTCGACGTTTTCCGCTGTTTCGAAAAACTTTTCCGAGATCGGTAGAATGCGCACCTGCTCCGCGCAAAGCCAGGTCGGGAACTTGCCGGCAAAATGTTCAATCAACACACCGACGAACCGCTCCATTGAACCAAATGGAGCGCGGTGAATCATCACCGGACGGTGAGGCTTGTTGTCCGCGCCGATGTATTCCAGCTCAAATCGTTCCGGCAGGTTGTAGTCGACCTGGACCGTGCCCAGTTGCCATTCGCGGCCAATCACATCTTTGACGACGAAGTCGATTTTCGGACCATAGAAGGCGGCTTCGCCAGCCTCTTCGGTAAAATCTTTGCCAAGCGAGGAGGCCGCTTCACGCAAGGCCTGCTCTGCCCGATCCCATTTCTCGGGTTCGCCGACATACTTCGTCGAATCCGGGTCACGCAGACCAATACGAACGCGGTATTCGTCCATGCCGAGTGTCTTGAGCACGATTTTTACCAGCTCCAGGCAGCCCATGATTTCGTCTTTTACCTGATCTTCGGTGCAGAAAAGGTGGGCATCATCCTGAGTGAATCCGCGAACCCGGGTCAT
>JAHDCN010000335.1 GCA_020629815.1 Verrucomicrobiota bacterium | reverse complement strand
CCTCGACTTCCTCGACTTCCTCGACTTCCTCGACTTCCTCGACTTCCTCGACTTCGTTGGTCACAGAAACATCAACTAAGGCATCCTCCGGTTGGATATCATCCTCGCTACACCAACTATCATCATCATCCTGCTGCAAAGCGGGATCCTGATGCTCAGTATCGGTAGTTGGCAAATCAGCTGAGTCTTCCTCCGGATCATTTTCGATCTCCTGATCCAGAGGTTCGCCGCTGTCTCTTTCATCCCTTTTAGGAATATCGTCCAAATTAATCCGCTCGGTGTATAACGTATCGGAAAGAATTTCGCTGAGATCGGCTTGCCCATTACCAAGCACAGAAGCGCCGGCGGCACTGGTTATCACCGCACCTCTGTTTGCCGATTCAGCTTCCTCTTTCTCAGACACTGCTAAATCCGGATCCTCGAGTTCTTCCCCCTCTTCATCGCCATCAAGATCCGAACTGACAAACTTTTCAATATTGATCTGCTCCTCCAGCTCGTCCGGGGAAACGCTGCGCATCGCCATCTCCAGACGACGCAAAATACAATCGTGACAAGTCAGAGGAGAGGAAACCAACTTGGAGCGAAACTCTTCGAGAACTTCCAGCGCCGAGGGATGAACGCCGGATGCCTCCGGTAGTTCCTCCAACCAGTCGAGACGTTTGCCAGTCAGAAGAAACCAGAGAGAATACAGAATAACCGATGCGCGCCGTGCTGTTCCGTATCGTTTCCCCGGTTCATGGCACAGCCTCAAGATCGATGGAGGCAGATCGACACCGTCCAGCAAAGACGCCACAGTTTGGTGCAATCGGATTCGCAAAGGAATGTCCCGCCAGAGGGAATTGCCCTTTCGACTCATCAATCTCTCTGTGCCTTTTACCGATCGAGTTCCGGAAACCACAAGCACAGACGAAGGAGGTGCCCACCAGACCGGAATCGATCCAGCGGCATTCTCCATCGCTTCAATGGTGTCGTTGATTCGATCCGCTATTGCGAGACTGAGGGAAAAATCCATCGGCCCCAGATGATGGACCAATCTCTCAAGACTCACCGCTTCAGGACGTTCTTCCCCCAGCAGAGTCAGCGCACCTTTCTCATTTACTTCCTGAACCGTCAGTTGATGAACGATTCCCCTGCCCGGGCGACGCATAGAATCATGGTGCTGAGGAAACCAGCCAATTCTCGGAATCGTTTCTTTCCCCGGCAGCAACTGCATCAAGCCCGGCTTGCCACGAAAGGCTCCCGGGACTGCGTATCGCTCTTCAGGATGGCTCTCAAACAATTCAAAAGGATAGCCCAACTCAGCAGATTGAAGTTCATCGCTCAGCCATTCGCGCAAAGGAGAAACAGGAGGTGGTGGCGTCTCCCTGTCACTGGTCTCCACCAAACGCCGCAACTCACGCTTCAGGTTGTCGTAAGCCGCCCCCTCTTCATCTTTGAGCGCCTCCAGAATACTGGTTTGCACTCCCTCCGGCAGCTCATCAAAATTTCTAGGCAGGCTGGTTTGGGAAAAAATGCGGGACGGAATCCCAACGATAGCAGAGCAAAACACCTGGCTCAGCATCCAGGCGCGGGTGTGCTCTGTGACCTGCGCACCTGGCTTCGTCCACGCATGGAACTCAGAAAAAACCGGACGCACCTCACCAAACCGATTGGAAACCACCTGGATATTCAGGTTGGAAAAACGCTCCATCGTTGGCGGCAATTCGCTACACGCCTCTAAAGTTGCGGCTAGCTGAAGCACCCACTTCGCCGCAATGGAACTGCTGATTCCACCCGTTCTTTGAAAGTAATCAGGCAGTGGCTCGCCATCAAGCAACTGATCGATAAAGAACAACTCCTCCTCGTCCCTTCCCCAGGAAATCATCTGCGATACGCCGGGATCGTCGAGCGCAGAGATCATCTGCAATTCTGATTCAAATGCATCCAGCTTATCCTGACGCAACGCAGCACCTTCAAAAAAATGCAGCCGGACCAGCTGATACTTTTCACAATCGAGGGCGAGCAACACCTGCTCATCTACTCCCTTCGCGGGTAGATGCACTAACCCACCGCTTCGGTCCTTAACGAAGCGGAGTTGGGCAAACTCTGCAATGGACGGAGAATTCATCGTAGGAACGGCAGGGCCCGCTAATGTACGGCAAAACGCCGGGTTTGCACCACACGCGTTTCAGAAAAGAGCCAAAAAACCATTCAATTAAACGGTTGTGCCCTTGTTTAGCGGGGGCGATATTAACAGGAGACCCAAATTTATGGGGAATCCGCCGAAAAATGGCCAGCAAAAAACAAAGCCGCAGCGCCGCGATTAGTCGCAAAACCGGAGAAACCGATATCGATCTTCGCCTCGATGTAGATGGCATCGGTGAAGCATCTATTGATACCGGAGTCCCCTTTTATGATCACATGCTGCATCTTTTCGCCAAGCATGGTCGCTTCAATCTTGAAGTGAAAGCCGACGGCGATACCGAGATCGATTTTCACCACACAGTGGAGGATGTAGGCATTGTGCTTGGTCAGGCGTTTCAGCAGGCTCTGGGAGACCGTCGTGGGATTTATCGTTACGGCTCCGGAATTTTCCCTATGGATGAGACTCTTGTCCAGATCGCGCTCGACTTCAGCGGTCGTCCGTTTTTCCAGTACAAGGGCCCAAGCCACGTCCCCAATATCGGTGGCAACTTTAACTTCACTCTTGTCGAAGAGTTCCTCCGCGCTTTCAGCTTCAACGCGGGAACCAATCTGCATGTCGAGATTCTCGACGGCCGGGATCCTCATCACATGGCCGAGGCGGTCTTCAAAGGACTCGCCCGCAGCGTCGACGATGCCACGCGCATTGATGAGCGGATTGCAGAAATTATCCCCAGCACAAAAGACGTGCTGTAAAAAACGGCGTTCTGCGCTAACTGTGCCGCATGAGTGACGAGGCTTCCAACCGTGAGCAAATTGGTGTCGTGGACTACGGCGGCGGGAATTTGCAGAACGTCCTGAATGTTCTCAAATTTCTGGGCCAACCGGCACAACTGGTATCCTCTGCTGCCGACATGGAGTCTGTCGATCGCCTGGTGTTCCCAGGAGTGGGATCATTTGGCGATTGTGTGGAAGATCTGGATCGGAAAAAACTGCGCGATCCGATTATTGACTGGGTCACCAATGACCGGCCATTCTTTGGTATTTGCCTTGGCTATCAGGTGCTTTTCGAAAGTTCCGAGGAATCTCCCGGTGTAAAGGGGCTAGGCGTTCTACCTGGCAGAGTAGTGCGATTCCCCGAGAGAAAAGGGCTCAAGGTCCCCCACATGGGATGGAACGAAGTTCGACCAATCGATAGTGATTTCTTTGTTTGGAAAGAGACGCAAAATCCGCTGTTCCTGTATTTCGTGCACTCGTTTTACCCGCAGCCTGACGATGAGACGCTCATCTGTTCACGCACAGAATATGAAGTGGACTTCGCCTCCAGCGTCAGCCGGGGCAACATCTTTGCCGGACAGTTTCACCCGGAGCGCAGTCAGGCAGAAGGCCTGCA
>JAHDCN010000334.1 GCA_020629815.1 Verrucomicrobiota bacterium | reverse complement strand
CTGCTCAGCAAGTTCCCTATCATTGCCACCAACTCCAACGACACCTACAACTACACGATTGGTGAAACGAAGTTGCCGTTTCAGCGTGGGGTTCTCGATGTGACGCTGAAAATCAATTCGATGTATCACCTGCGCTGTGTCGGATTGCACCTTAAGTCCAAGCGCGACGTCCCGGAAGCTCCCGAGCACGAAATGCGCCTCAACGAAGCACGACTGGCGCGCCAGCATATCGACAAAATTTTCGAAGCCGAACCGGGAACCAATCTGCTTGTGTATGGCGACTTCAATGACCTGCGAATCGAACCGCCCGTGAAAACCCTGCAGGGTCGCTTCGGTCGCCACAATTATCTCAGCTCGCTGACACTGGCTGATCAGTACGGATTCCGCTGGACCCATCACTGGTCCTACGCCGACTCCTACGCACGGTTTGATTTTGCACTGGTTAGCAAAGGACTTTCGCCAGAGGTGGACCGGGACAAGTCCTATATTTATCACTGGGACGACTGGGACTTAGCCAGTGACCACCGTCCTCTCATAGTGACGATTAGCCCGGTTGATGTGGCGATGAAGAAATGAGGCTCAGCTCCAGAGCGGGCCTTGTTTGATATCATTTTTCACCACACTGCGGTTTAGCCAAATCAGAACGATTACCGGCAAAATCGCCAGCCAAATCGCCATAAAGACAGACTGCGCTGCAAACATTACCGAATACATTTTCCCGATACTGAAAGGGACCGGTGCCGATCCTCCACTCGTTGTGGCAGTCGCAATCTGATTATCAGCAAACTCCCCCATCGACCGGGACATAGCTGACATCATTCGGTGCATCAAAAAGATACCGAATAAACCTACTACCAACTTGGCATAAGCCCACCCTTGTAATACCGGGGCAGCGATCCGCTTGCGCTTCACCAAGAGAATTCCTCCCACAAGCAAACCGATCGCGATCAGTATCAGCAGACTGTCGACGGCGATTCTAGGGTAGCTCATCTCTGTCATTCCCGTCATCATATCCCCCATCATTTCTTCCATTGCCGCCTCCATCTCTTTCAGCTCAGGATCGCTTCCTGCTGTTGAAGGAAAACTCATTTGAGCCATCCCGGGTCCCATAACCGTCATCATGATGCTACCCATCAACTGACTGGCGCTGTAGAGCATTCCGAGCGCTCCGAAGACAATGCAGACTACCCCCAACGTAGTTGGCCACCGACTTGGATAGATACCGTCCTCCTGCTCCTGCATGAGACTTATCTCACAACATCTTCAGCTTCCGATCCAGAAAAAACGGAGCCAGTGGAATCAAAGCGCAGACAAAAACAATGACGCACCATTTGAAACTGAGGCGTTTGTCGATCAGGGCCAGCAAGAGAAAAAGGCAAAGCCCTATGAACAAAATCCCGTGAAGCATACCAACGATCCGAACCGCCATCGGCATGTCGGCCAGATACTTCAGTGGCATCGCAATGCCGACGAGAATCACGTAGGAGATGCCATCGGCGAGGGAAGCCCACCGGACACGGTTCACTGTCTTATTCTCTGGGTCTGCCATTAGTCTGCTGATTTAGGAATCCACATCAGGTTACGAAACGCCGGCTCCGGCCCCTTCCACGTTCCACCACGTAGAAGAGGTTTCTTAGTTTTGTCCTTGGAACGCTGATGTTCCGCTCCGACCAATCGTAATTCTTTGATGCCTTCCCAGCTCTTCATTGCTTCGCTTTCCGCATCGGTGAAATCAGCTGGCGAAAGAACAAAAGTCTGAAACTCCGCTCCACCATTCAACTCTAACTCCGTGGCAAATGAGTCAATGCCCAGAACCAGTTTATTGGGCGCCTCTGATTGAACCTGAATCGAAAGCCGGGCACCGCCAGGAGCCTTCCAAATCGGATGATACACTTTGTGAGTTTTGTATTCCCACTGTCCCTTCTTCAGGGAAAACCAGTGTTTCTTCCAGTCGCCTTCGAAGCTTTCGATCAACGGCGTTGGTTGCAGAATTTCTTTTACCGCAGCTGCCTTCAACTCATCAGCCGGCACAACTTTCAGGAGCGAAGACACATTGAAAGTCTTCGTCGTATAATCGCCGTAGTAGTAACCAGCACCGCTGACCTCATTCTCCAATGGGTAAGTGACATTAGCATAGACCCAAAGCGGCAATTCCGTGCTGGATACAGGTAGGACTCCTACCCATTCATCACCCTGCTTCTGAGTTCCGGAAAAATGCCAAAAGCGACTTTTCCGGTTCTCCATATGCTTCTTACTGCCATCATCAAATCCTTGCTGGGTGTAAAAAATATCGACACTCTGAACCGGCATCGTCTGATCAGGCTTTACGCGAAACACCGGAACACCACTGTCATTTTTCAGCAGTAAATTCACCTCCGGCGTTGTTGGCCATTGGAAACTTTTTTTCAGGTATTGATCAAACCACAACTGAGTCGCAACCTCATACTCCGGCAAATCCTGATGATTGATGTGCGGCGAACTCGTCACCCGCCAATCGACATCTCCCAACTCCTGAGTCGCATCGATTATATTGTTAATGTGAGAATGAAAGTCGTTCGATGGCTTCAGGAAAATCGTCGGGCACTTGATGTTCTTCAACGCGGGAGAGTCCCCTATTACTTCGCGATGCAACGGGTTCTCATTGTAGCGATCACTGATGCCACCACAGGAAGGTGCCGCAGCTTTTACGCGCGAATCCGAACCAGCTGTTTGCACAGTGAGTTTACCACCCATCGAGTGCCCATAAACTCCAAGCCGATCGCCATCGACCTCGGGTTGTTGCTCCAGAAAAGTCAGTGCGCGCCGAGCCCCCATGGTGCAGAGAAACCAGGAGATATTGCGCGGCGACGGAACAGAATCAAAAGTCCAATCCTCCGAACCATCGCGAACCGAAACAAAAGCATCCTTGCCGTTCTTGCTCGGCGCATGATAAGCGTCCAGCGCTCCCCAATCTGTCGTCACCTTATACTTGGGGTCCTCAGTTTTTCCGTCCCAAAACAACTTCACTTCATTCGGACCGACACGATAATGGGGAGAACTGATCCGTCCGGCCCAGGCAATCGAGACGGTGGCATAGCCGCGCTTGGCATTGGTCAGAACGGCATTCGAGTCCGCATATTGCCCCCCTCCGTGAATGTTCACCAAACCGGGAATTCCTTTCGCGCCCTTCGGAAAACCATAGACGCCTGCCAACATGGCTTTCTTGCCTTTGAAAATCCCTACTCGAAAACGGATCACTCGCAAGACAACATCGTCCTGTTCCCATTCGTGCAAAACCTCGGTATCCAGTGGCTCCGCTTGCGGATCCCAATCTGCCCACAATTCCGCGTGCGTTTGCGGAGGCTTTCCATCCTTCAACGGCTTTAACGTTTCTGCATCTAAATGGCCGACACCAAGTGCAGTAATCAAAAAACTCAACAGCAATCTCATCCCGAAAGTCATCGCACGAAACTGCGCCTTCTGCATGGCAATATCTGTGCCTTTCCAGCGGTAAGAAGATTCCCTGAGAATGTCATCCTGAG
>JAHDCN010000333.1:1649-3528 GCA_020629815.1 Verrucomicrobiota bacterium | reverse complement strand
CAACATCGTATCGTCCTGATTTCGCTTCAGGGTCCAGTCCCCGTTTCGCATGTCCATATCGCCCTCTTTTGAAAAGGCATCCCATCCTTCCCGGTTGAGACGCTCTTCGTGAAAGAAACGATCCTCACCCGGACGGCTCAATCCCATGTGAGCCATATAGACCTGCGACGGATTCTTGTCTTTCCCTTGCCCCAACCGAAAGAACGTTGCCTGAAAGCCGAAGCGCTCATCTTCTTCATCGAACAAATGCCCAGTGATATACCACCACTCGATTTTGAAATCCGGATGAGAACCGTGATCCCGCGGAAAGACAAATTCATACCCCTTCTGCGGATTCGCGAAATCCTGCGCCGGTGCTGGAGAAATCATACTTCCCCACAAAGAGACCAGCACCAGTAAAACCAAATGCTTCATCCTTCCTGCTCTCCTTTCAGTTTGGCTCCAAACCATCCCACGGAAAAAGCGACCACGGCAGCGGTGAGCAGCGTTAGCAAACAAAGGCCCAGAATGCTGGCAACCGGCACGTGATACGACAGCGTCCAGCCAAAGCTCTGGCGATTAATCACGTAGACCAGCAAGTGCCCGAGAGCGAGACTCAGCACCACACCCCCGATTGCTCCAATCACTCCGAGGCCAAGGCCCTCCCACATGGTGGCCGTCGCGATCCGCAACCGAGTGAAGCCAATCTCTTTCAAAGTCACCAGTTCCTGACGCCGATCCAAAAGAAGCCCGACCAGCGCCATCCCCAATCCAGCTACGGCAACAAATACAGCAATGGCTTCCAGTGCATACGTGACCGCGAAGGTTTGGTGAAACACTTTCAACGACTCCGAGCGGAGGTTCGAATTGGTTCGGGTTACCAGTGCCGGAAAATCGGACTCAATGCGTTGCAAAATTCGTTCGGCATCCGCTTCTTTCTTGAGATAGATCGCCAAATTGTTGATCGCTTGATCTCCAAACCACTCCGCCGTGATTCGCCGGTCCATCAGGATCGTTCCGGTTTCGCTGCCATAGTCTGCATACACTCCCAGCACAGAAAACTGCCGGTCTTTCCCCTGGATCGGGACGTTGGCCTGTGTTCCTTTGCCCCAACCGAATCTACGAGTGAAACTCTCACTCACCCAGATTGGCACAACATCGTTCGGTCCCAATTCTTTCAGTGAATCAGGATGCGGGTTCTCCGGTTCTTCCACCCAGATCAACCGCAAGCGTCGGTCCGAATTCTCATTATAAGTCGCACCTGCGAGGAACGTGTTTTTGCCTTCAATCTGAATCGTGTAACGTCGCAACGTGTCGACACCATCAACGCTTTCGTAGCCGGTGATTTTGCGCCAAGTCTCCTCCGAAATCCGATTGAGGTTTTCCGCATTCGCTGCCCCCGCAGTCGCGACATAAAGATCCGCCTTCAGCAGATAGTCGATCCACGAAGTCAGCGTTTGCTCAAAACTTTTCACCAGAATTCCCATTCCGGCGGCCATGCCAATTGCGACCAGCAACCCGGCCACCGTCAATCGATGCCGGCCACTCGCTTTGCGAAACTGGGAGCAGGCATACTTCAACTCAGCCGAATTCTTCAGCCAGTCTCCCACCTTCGCCGCCAACGGAAACAACACACCGGCCAATACACTCAAACCCAAGAGCCAGAAAAACGCCGCTGCATAACCCGCCAACGGAATGCGCAGCTCGCCACTGCCTTTCACCGGAGGAAGAAAAGATAACAGAATCGCCAGCGCAACCAGACCGATGCCCCATCGATACTTCTCCAGCAGCACCAGTCCCCTGCTTCGAATCCCTGTCCGCAAAGCCTGCGCCGGCGGTGTCTGCGAAGCTTCCCGCGCCGGAATCCATCCTGCTGCGATACTGGCTGCAGTTCCAAACA
>JAHDCN010000333.1:0-1549 GCA_020629815.1 Verrucomicrobiota bacterium | reverse complement strand
GCATTTTGCAAAGCTACCAGATCCACCCCGACGAGACGAAACAACGGAGCCCGCGGATCGGTCGATTCCGCTGCCGTCGCCTCGAGGATCGGAAACACACCGGCTGGAACATCGCCAAGAGCTTCCCTTATCTTCGGCAGCACATCAGCATTCAGGTTTCCCGCCACGGGCCGCAGAATCAGATCACTCTCGCCCGTCAGTGAATCGGTGAAAATCGTAAACCCGGATACCGCAGCACGATTCGCCAGCCGGATCGATAGAAACACCCCCACGCCCAATGCCAGGATCAGCATGAGTAAAAGCGTTTGCTTCCAGCTCTGCTTCCAATGACGCAGGGTAAAACGCGAAAACAGCAGTGATCTTGTTTCGCTCACGAATCGACAATCTCCCCGTCTTTCAGATGAATCACCCGGTCGCAAATTCGGGTCGCCGACTCGCTGTGCGTGACCAGCAGCAAAGCGATTCCATGTTTATCACTCAGCTGTTCCAGCAAATCGAGAATCGTTTCCCCGGTCGCCGAGTCCAGATTTCCAGTCGGCTCGTCCGCGAGAATCAATTCCGGCTGCGGCGCCAGCGCCCGGGCAATCGCAACCCGCTGCATCTCGCCACCACTCAATTCCGAAGGCGGCGCATCCGCCCGATGGGTAAGCTGAATTTCCTCCAGCAATGACGAAACGGTGCCCGACCTCTTTTCTTCCTCGATTCCCAACAACTGCAGGGGCAGTTCGATATTCTCCCTCGCGCTCAAAGTCGGCAGCAAATGAAAGAACTGAAAAATCGTCGACACCGTCCCCCGCCGCAACGCACACAAGGCTTTCTCGTCCAAACCGGCGATGTCATTACCTCCAATCGAAATCGATCCCTCGTCGAAACGGTCGATCCCTCCGATTGCGTTAAGTAATGTGCTTTTTCCTGAACCGGAGGGCCCCATCAGTCCGACCCGTTCCCCCTTTTTCAGGGAGAAGGAAACATGATTCAAGACACAACGCTCGCCGTATGACTTGCAAAGTTCACTGACATCCAAAACTGGTTCGCAATCTGACACAGCATAGGTTACGAATTTTCGACACAACCGGAACAAATTTTGTCAGCAAACTTCCGATAACCCGTCAGATTGAATTATGAACGCACTAGACCTTTCCACCGAATATCCACGCAGCCCCCGGAAAACACTCGCCGGATATGTCATCGCCGGTCGAACTCTCGACAAATGCCGCGCAGCCATCGCCGGCACATTGGGCGACTACCATTTCGACTGTCCCCTGGATAATCTGTTCCTCGATTTCATCGGAGTCACTGCCGATCAGTTTCGCGAATTCGTCGCCACCGGCGCCGATGACGAAGCGGTTGCAGCCTGGATTACTGAAAACTCGCAGGTCAAAGAAAGCCGGGACATCATCGCCTGGAACAACGACCTGCGTTACAAGCGAATTTCCGAAATGCCGATCGAGCTCCAGGAGTTTCTGGAAACCTACATCCCGCAATTCATCCCCGAAAACCGGATCGTGAATTACTGGTTCGACGTCTACGATATTGAGGAAGAGCGGAT